>NZ_RZQI01000249.1:0-7083 GCF_003998335.1 Mesorhizobium sp. M7A.F.Ca.CA.002.05.1.1
CGGCGGCCGCGAGCAGGGCGCCGGCGGCGGCCGCCACGCCGATCCGCGGCGCGCGCCACGCGGCGAGATCGGTTAACAGGTCTCCCCCAGCAATAGACCAGCCGTCCGGGCCGCGCCCGACGACAAGCGCCACGATGGCAGCGACAAGCGCCAGCCCAAGCAGAAGCAGGATGATGAGCCGGGGCCGGCTGGCCTTGCGCGGTGCTGCCCCCTTGGAGCCGAGATGCGGCCATTCGAGAAGGCGCAGCCGCGGCAACAGCCACAGCAGCAGCGGACCGCCGAGCAGGGCGGTGCCGGCGCCGGTCGGAATGCGTTCGCCACCGGAACCGGCGGCCAGCTGTACCAGCCCGTCCGTCAGCCACAGCAGCACGGCGCCGATCAGCGGCGCGGTGATCAGTTTTTGGCGCAGTGTGCGGGCGCCCGAAAGCGTGGCCAGCGCCGGCGCTGCAAGACCAACGAACCCGATGACGCCAACCTCTGCCGCGACTGACGTCGCCATCCACACGGCAAGCGCGATGATGAGAAAGCGGCTTGAGTGACGGGCGACGCCCAGGCTGCGTGCCGAGGCATCGTCGAGACCAAGAATGGTCAGCGGCCGCAGCAGCATCAATGCGGCAACCGCGCCGGCCGCCAGCCTGACCGTCAGCGCGATGGTCGGCTCCCAGTCCTGCTGGACCAGCGATCCGCCGCCCCAGATGAACAGCGAAAACAGGTAATCGCCATTGGCGAGGATCAGTGCTGCGCTGACGGAACTGGCGGTCAGCGCCACCATCATCCCGGCGAGCATGACCGACACCGGCTCCAGCCCGCGCCGCCAGGTCAATGCCAGCACCAGCAGCACCGCGGCGATGCCACCGGCGAAGGCGACCAGGCCCTGCGACCGCTCCATCAGCAGCGGTGCGTAAAGCGAGACGATCGTCATCGCCAGCTGCGCGCCGGCCGAGATGCCAAGCGTCGACGGTTCGGCCAGCGGGTTGCGCAGCACATGCTGCAACAGCAGGCCGGACAGGCCGAGCACGGCGCCCGCCAGCACCGCCACCGCGCCGCGCGGCAGCGTGCTGTAGAGCAGGATGACGCGGTCGAGACCGATGCCGCCCGGCAGTGGAGCCGGCCACTGCATGCCGACCCGCCATGCGAACAGGAGCGCTGCCACAGCCGCGAGGAGGCCCCACAGGGCGATTGGCAACAGCGCGGCACTCGTCGCGGCGTGATCGCTTTTAGTGCGCTCAGCCATGGGCCTGCCCGGCAAGGGCGGCCGTCGCCAGACGCGCGAAGCGGCGTGCCGATGGCAGGCAGCCAAAGTGGTTGACCGGCTCCAGGACGGCAACGCGGTTCTGACGCACCGCCGGCAGAGCGTTCCACAAGGCATTTGTCGGAAGCGAACGCCCGACATCCGCCGGCAGTGGCGAAACGATCAGGATCGACGCCTCGGGCACGCGCGCCAGCGCCTCCAGTCCGACGGGTGCCGCCGCGCTGTAGCTCGTCTCGTCGGTCCATGCATTGACCAGGCCGAGACGCGTCAGCACATCGCCGAACATGGAGTCGCGGCCAAAGGCGCGAAAATGCCTGCTATCGCCTAGGCTGATGACGAAGACCGGACGCCCGGAAGCGCGCGGCAAGGTGCCGCGCAGCCGCGCGATTTCATCAGCGGTCTCATCGGTATAGCGCTCCGCCTCGGCCTGCCGTCCCAGCTTTTCGCCCAGGGCCAGTGTCGCTGCCTCGGCGAGCACATAAGGCGGCACGCCGGCCTCGTAGACCGTTTGCGCAAACACCGGCGCGATGCGTTCGAGCATCGGGCGCTGGTATTCGTAGAAATTGGAGATCACGATGACATCAGGCGCGACGATGCGCAGCAGCTCGTAATTGGGCGCGCCGCGCAGCCCGAGATCGGTCACCGATTGGGGCACTGCCGGCTCGACCGCGATCTTGCGAAACTGGATCAGTTCGGTCGCCGCCACCGGCTCGATGCCGAGCGCCAGCAACGTCTCCAGCATGCCCCAGTCGATCGCTGCAACGCGCGGTGTAGCGGCCCTGGCGGCGACCGGTGGCAGCAATGCCGCGGCCGCCAGCGCAAGCACCTGCCGTCTGTTGGGCAGATGGATCATCACTGGCTTGTTTGGCAAGCTGTAACCAAGTCGACTACCAAGTCGTATGCGCCTTCAGCTTGAACGAGCGGCCTTCGCCATAGGAACAGGTCAGCGTCGTCTGGCAGCTCGACACATAGGTTTTGTCGAAGAGGTTGGTGATGTTGAGATCGATCCCCCAATTCTCCTTCTCGTAGCCGAGTTTCAGATCGGCCAGCGTGACCGCCGGCACTTTGGCCGTGTTCTCATTGTCGGCCCACGAAGAGCCAACATAACGCAGGCCGCCGCCGATCGAGATGCCGTCATACCAGTCGCTGCGGAACGTATAGTCGACCGAGGCGGAAGCCATGACTTCGGGCACGATGAAGGGCGTCTTGCCGATGAGCGCCGGGTTGGCGTCCTTGGTGATGTCGATGTCGTAGGCCGTGAATGCACCCGTGACCCGGAAATCGTCGGTCACGTTCACCTTGCCTTCGAGTTCAACGCCGCGAGAGCGCACTTCACCGGTCTGCATCTGCGTGAACAGAGTGACATTGGAAGGGACGTTCTGGCGCGTCAGGTCAAACAGCGACAGGGTGAACAGGCCATCGACAAAGGTCGGTACGTATTTCACGCCAACTTCGTATTGCGTGCCTTCCTCCGGCTTGAACAGATTACCCAACGCGTCGGTGCCGATGATCGGGTTGAAGAAGGTAGCGACGCTGGCATAGGGGGTAACGCCGTTGTCGAATTCGTAGGCTAGTCCTGCTCGCCCGGAGAAATCTCCGACAGTCTGGCTCTGTGAACTGGAGCTGCTGCTGTAGTAGGTCGGACGATTGTCGGCGTCGAGCCAGCCACGGTCGTAGCGGCCGTTCAGCGTCACCAGCCAGCCATCGCCGAAGCGCAACTGGTCCTGGGCATAGAAGCCGAGCTGCTTCTGCGTCAGGTCCTGGTTGAGGTAGCTGACACGTGGCGTCAGTGGCGAGCCGTATACTGGATGGAAGGCGTCGATCGGGTTGTCATAGTTTTCGTCGTAGAGGCCAGACGACTGGACCTGGTCGATGTTGTAATATTTGAAATCTATGCCGGCCAGGATCGTATGTTCGACAGGACCGGTCACCACCTTGCCTTCGATCTGGTTGTCTACCAGGAAGGTCTTGGCCGTGGTGTCATGGTCGAAATTTATGCGGGCCAGATCGGTAGGCCCTCCGATGGTTGACCAGCCATTCGGATAGACGCTGACTTCATTGATATCAGCGGCGGTGAAGCGGGCGTTAGAGCGCACCGTCCAGTCATTGTCGAATGTGTGTTCGAACTCGTAGCCTATCGAGCCCTGTTCCCGCTTGTAGAGATCGACGCTCGGCTCGGTGAAATTCGCATCCGGGTCGATGCGGCCATAATTCACGCCGTCCACAATGTGGTCCGTCACCGTCCCGCTATAGGGCAGGAAGCTGCCGCCATTGTGGTTTTCGTCGATGTGGCTGTAATTGGCCAGGATGGTCAGCGTGGTTGCTTCGTCCGGCTTCCACGTAATACTTGGCGAGATGAAGCCGCGCCAGCCATTTTGCAGGTCGCTGTAGGTATCGCCGCCGGCGACCTTGCCCGTCATCCGGTAGCTGACCGCGCCATCCTTGGCCACGTCGCCAATGTCGAAGCCGAGATAGACATTGCCTGCGTCGTTGACGCCGGTCTCGACATAGCGCGTGCGTTCGAAGTCCGGCCGCTTGCTGACATAGTTGACCAGGCCACCGGGATTACTGCCGCCGTAGAGTACGGAGGCCGGTCCCTTCAGCACCTCGATGCGCTCCAACCCGAAGCTGTCGACATAAAAGCCGCCGAAGCCGTAGCTGAACAGCTGCAGCCCATCCATGTAGGTGCCGGTGGCCGTCGCCTGGAAACCACGGATGTACAGCCAGTTGGTGTCGCTGTCGGGGCCGAAGGGCTGCGCGAAGACGCCGGCCGTGTAGCGCAAGGCTTCGTCGGCCTTCTGTGCGCCCTGGTCGTCGATCTCTTGACGGCCGACCACCGACACGGATTGCGGGATGTCCTTGATGTCGGTCGCCGTCTTGGAGCCGGTCCTGCTTTTTTTGGCGACGACGCCTTTAACCGGTCCGGCCGCGCCGTCGCCGGCCTCGCCCTCGACCACCACCGGTTCAAGCTGGGTGCTGGTTTGCACCGACTGCGCGAACGCGGCCATTGGCGGGATCATCGCGGCTGCGGCGACGCTGGCCGCCAGAAGCGCCTTCATCCGGTAAGTTCTGCTCATCAGGAAAGTCCCCGCCTGTCGACATTGAGATACTTGATGATTTATCTCAACTTATCTGCAGGTCATTGGACGGAATTGGGCAGTTTGTCCATTCTTGTCCAAACGAGGGACATCACGGTGTGATGTTGCGGAAATGTCACTGGCGACTGGTGCTCCTCATCCAGGCGCCGGGTGTCACGCCGACAATCGACTTGAACACACGCGTCAGGTGCGCCTGGTCGAAAAAACCCGTTGCCTCGGCGATGTCGCCAAGTGAAGCGGCGTCACGCGCCATCATCGCCTTGGCCCTGTCGACCCGCGCTTGCATCTGCCAACGATGCGGCGGCACGCCCGTCGCCGCCTTGAAGGCATGACTCATCGCGGTTTCGGACAGGCCGGTCAGCGCGGCGAGATCGGCAAGCCGGATCCTGTCCAGGCAATGCGCGTCGATGTAGTCGGTGACGAGGCGCAGCTTGCGGCGCGAGAGCGGCGACCGTCGCCTGGCGGTATCAGGCTGGTCTATCTGGAACAGGCTTGCGAACAAGGCATTGAGCAAGCCCTCGCCATAGAGATCATGCAGAGGCCGGTCGTTGCCGCATTCGGCGGCGATCATGCCGGCAAGCATGGCGATCCGGTCGTCGCGAAACTGGAAGCGCGACATCCGCAAGGCCTCGTGGTCAAGGCTGCGGCCGAAGCGGCGCGTCAGCGCTGCGGCGTCGAAATGCAGGTCGAGATGCCGGATCCGCCGTAGCCCCTCGACCCGGCCGCGGATCGGCACGCCGGCCGGTATGTAGGCCATGGAAAAAGCCTGGTCGTGGCGGCGCAATTCGCCCTTGGCGCCTTCGACGAAGAAAGCGCCGTCGCCATCCACATCGAGCGCGACGAACAGCCGGGGGTCGGGAGAGACGTAATAGCCTTCGGCCTTGTCACCGCATGAGACATCCCAGAGGTCGGCGACCACGCCGTCCCAGACATGCCATTTCAGATCGCCAATGACTGAAAAGCCCTCAATCCGGCTTTCCATGCGCGCAACGAAGGTCAAGTCCTGTGATCCCAACCATAACATGATAAAAACCATCATGTTTATGCCCGGTTAGCGACCCCACCGCAAGTGCTTTGCGGCTGCTCGAAAATCGGCCGGAACCAATACCGCTGGGGCCGTCAGGCCTCAAACACTTTCGAGGTATGTCTCGATTTCGAAATCGCTGACATTGAGCGCGAACGTGTTCAATTCCTGGCGTTTGCAGGCAACGAAGGAGTCGCGCAGGATGGCTGGAAAAATCTCCGCCACATGCGTCCCGCTCTCGAAGGCGGCGATCGCGGATGCCCAGTCCGGCGGCAGCTTTGCCGGCGGGAGTCCCTGGCCGTCGGTGCCGATCGGATCCCCTGGCGATATTTGTCTTTCAATGCCCGTCAGTGCGGCGCCCAATATGGCCGCTAGCACCAGATAGGGATTGGCGTCGGCTCCCGAAACGCGATGCTCGATGCGGCGCGCACCGGTTGGCCCGCCGGGAATGCGGATCGCCACCATACGGTTCTCATAACCCCAGGCGACTGCGGTCGGCGCATAGGATCTCGGGCGCAGCCTGCGGTAGGAGTTGAAGTGCGGCGCAAACACCAGCGTGCTTTCGGCCATTGCCGCAAGCAGGCCGCCGACCGCATGGCGCATGGTCTCAGAACCCTGGTCGGTGCCGTCATCGAAGACGTTGCGCCCTTCGCCGTCGATCAGGCTGAAATGAACGTGAAAGCCGTTGCCTGCGCGGTCGCCATAGGGCTTAGCCATGAAGCAGGCGGCAAAGCCGTGCTTGCGGGCAATGCCCTTCACCGTGCGCTTGAACAGCACCGCATCGTCAGCCGCCCGCAAGGCGTCCGCGACATGGTTCAGATTGATTTCGAACTGACCGACGCCGTTTTCGGCGATGGCCGTGTCGACGGGAATGCCTTGCGTCCGGCAGGCCTCGTAGACGTCATGGATGAAGGATTCGAAGTCGTCGATCTCGTCGATCGACAGCGCCGCGTCGGAATCGAGACGGCGTCCGGTCACCGGCGAGACCGGTCCGACCGGCCGCTGCGACTGCGGATCGACGAGGTAGAATTCGAGTTCCGTTGCCGCGACCGGGGTCAGGCCCAAGGCCTTGTAGCGATCGAGGATGCGGGCCAGCGCCCGTCGCGGGTCGCCGAGATAGGGCGCGCCGCTTTCGTCGGCCAGCCAGAGCGGGACAAGCGCTGTCGGATGCGCCGTCCAGGCCACCGGCAGAATGCCGCGCCCCGTCCACTGGCACAGTCCGTCGGCATCGCCGGTCGAGAATACCAGTGTGTTGCCTTCGATGTCCTCGCCCCAGACGTCGAGCCCGATCAGCGAAAAAGGCATGCGCAGCTTGCCTTCCAGCGCCTTTCTTGCCTGCTCGACGGGAATGCGCTTGCCGCGCATGATGCCGTTGAGGTCGCACACCGCGGCTCTCAGGCTCTGGATGTCGGTCCTGCTGTCAAGCCAGTTCAAAACGTCCGCAATTGCATCGCTCAATTTATGACCTCTGGTTTTCGAAGGTGCCGCAACCTGACCGGCTGCACTGTCCCTGACAAAAATAGCTTGTGAGTTTTAGGAAAACAGACTTGGCTGTCGCCAAGCGCTTTTCCTTATTTTTTCAAGTCACTAGCTGGTATATCGGGAGGCATTTCAAAACCAATTGCGCGATCTGCGGTCGCAACATAGAGGCTGGAGGGCGGAAAGCCAAGCACGAGCCGGTAAACCAGCGCGCAGCCGCTATCGGCGGG
>NZ_RZQI01000250.1:0-7066 GCF_003998335.1 Mesorhizobium sp. M7A.F.Ca.CA.002.05.1.1
CTGGTCACACTCAATGATGCCATCCCCTTTGGAAGCTTACTCGGCATCATGGGTGCGGTGGCGGGTGCGGCCTTCGTCGCCGCCATCATCGGCTACTTCCTGTTCTTCGGCGGCATCCGTGGCAGCTATTTCACCATCGTCACGCTGGCCATGGGCGTCATCTGCCAGCAGGCCGCGGTCTCCTGGAGCTCGGTCACCGGCGGCGACAGCGGCCTGATCGGCATCCCGCCGATCGAGTTCGATCTTGGCGGGCTGCACGTCGATCTCAGCCAGGATCTGCCCAGCTACATCTTCGTCTCGGCCATCGTCGCCATGACGGTGCTGGCGCTCTGGTTGATCAGCCGTGGCCGCTGGGGCACAGTGCTGACCGCCATTCAAGACAATGAAATCCGGGCGGCCGCGCTCGGCCACAACGCGCCATTGCGGCTGCTTGTCACTTTCGTCCTGTCGGCGGCGATCGCCGGCCTTGCCGGCGCCCTCTATGTCTGTATGGCCGGGCTGGTGGCACCCGATCTGTCCGGGCTGCTTCTGTCTACGGAAGTCATCGTCTGGGTGGCGGTCGGCGGACGCGGCACGCTGCTTGGGCCAGTACTGGGCGCCATCTTCATTCAGCGCGCGCAGCAGACGATCAGCAGCTTCAACCCGAGCCTGTGGCCGCTGCTGCTCGGCTGTGTCTTCGTCATCATCGTCTTCGTCCTGCCGGATGGCATCCTGTCGATCTACGCGCGGCTGAAAGACCTGTTCAAGGGCGGGAGGCGCGCGCAATGAGCGACATCCTGCTGCAGGCTGAAAATGTCGGTATCCGCTTTGGCGGACTGCAGGCGCTGGAGGCTCTGAACCTCGCCGTACGAGACAAGGAACTTTGCTGCATCATCGGGCCGAACGGCGCTGGCAAGAGCACCTTCCTCAACGTGCTGACCGGCACGCTGCGTCCGACCAGCGGCAGCGTGCGCTTCCTCGGCCATGACATCGCCGGATTGCCGCTGCATCGCATCGCCCGGCTCGGCATCGCCCGCAAATTCCAGATTCCCTCGGTTTTCCCGAACCTCTCGGTGGAGGACAATCTGAAGGTCGCGCGCTGGGGCGCGCCTTCGCCAGTGCGCCCGGTTGGTGAACTCTTGGAACTGGTCGCGCTCGGTAACCGTGCCGCCACGCTGGCCGGCGAGCTCGCGCATGGCCAGAAGCAATGGCTGGAGATCGGGATGGCGTTGGCGATAGAGCCAAAGTTGCTTTTGCTCGACGAGCCGACCGCCGGCATGACACCACAAGAGACGCTGGCGACGGCCGACATGCTGCTGCGGCTCAAGGGCGAGTTCTCGATCGTTGCCGTCGAGCACGACATCCGCTTCGTGCGGGCGCTGAACTGCGAGACATTGGTGCTGCACCAGGGACGCCGACTGCGCAGCGGTCCTTTCCACGACATCGAGACCGACGAGATGGTCCGCGACGTCTATCTGGGGAGGCGCTGAGCATGCTGCGGACACTTGCCGTCTCGGCCGGCTACGGCCTGCTCCCGGTGCTGAACGGCATCGACCTCAGTGTCGCGTCCGGCGAAGTCGTCGGCCTGCTTGGCCGCAACGGCGCAGGCAAGACGACGCTGCTGCGCGTCATCGCCGGCGGCTTGCGAGCGAGCGGAGGCGCGGTGGTTCTCGGTGATAAAGACCTCACCAACGCGCCAGCTTTCCGCCGCGCGCGGGCAGGCATCGCGCATGTGCCGCAGGGGCGCGGGATCTTCAACCAGCTGACGGTGCGGCAAAACCTGGAGGTCGGCACCCGCGCCGCCAAGGACCGTGGCGACGGTGGCATCCCGGACGACATCTTCGGCTATTTTCCGATCCTGCGGGAGCGCGAAGCGCAGGTTGCCGGCACGCTTTCGGGCGGCCAGCAGCAAATGCTGGCGATCGGTCGCGCGCTATGCGGCCTGCCGTCGGTGCTGCTGCTCGACGAACCCTCGGAAGGCATCCAGCCGAACATCGTGCAGTCGATCGCCGAACTGGTGCCGCGCATCGCCCGCGAGCGCGGCATCGCGATCATTCTTGTCGAGCAGAATCTCGATCTCGTTCTCAAGGCATCGGACCGCTGCCTGGTGATGGAGAAGGGCAGGATAGTCCACGAAGGTGCGCCTGAGACCTTCGCCGACGAGACCCTGCTGAAGGATCTGTTGGCCCTATAGAGCGCGCGTGAAGCGCGCCTGGGAACTTGTTGACTTGTAAGGCGTGCATGGGGCGCGCCTGGGACTGGAAGGGAACACAACAATGATAAGCAGAAGAACTGTCTTGAAATCCGGCGGCGCCGCGGCCGCCTTCGCCATCGTCGGCGCGCCGTCGATCCTGCGCGCCGCCGACACCGTCAAGGTCGGCCTATCGATCCCGATCACCGGGCTGCAGGCGATTCTCGGCGAGACGCTGCTCAATTGCTACAAGCTGGCCGCCGCCGAACTCAACGCCGCCAACGGCATTGGCGGACGCCAGGTCGAGCTCATCATCGAGGACAACCAGACCACGACCAAGGGCTCCATCGACAAGGCGCGCAAGCTCATCAACGAAGACAAGGTCGACGTGATCATGGGCACGATCATTTCGCCCGAACGCAGCGCCACGCTGTCGGTCACCTCGAAGGCCAAGAAGCTGTTCTTCTACCCGACCAATTTCGAAGGCGGCGAATGCAACCGCTACTTCGTCGCCACCGGCCCGATCCCGATGCAGCAGGTCGACCCGATGATGCCGTGGGTGGCCGAGAACCTCGGCAAGACGATCTATGTCATGGCTTCGGACTATGCCTGGCCGCAGAAGATGACCGAGGCGATCACGGCAGCCTATGAGAAGGCCGGCGGCAAGATCATCGGCGCCGACTACTATCCGTTCGGCACCACCGATTTCGGCCCGGCCTTCCAGAAGATCAAGTCACTGAAGCCCGATGTCGTCTGGTCGATGGTGGTCGGCAACGACGCCGTCACCCAGCTCAAGCAGTATCGCAGCTTCGACATCAAGCAGCCGCTGATCGCCCCGCTCGACGAGGTCTTCAACAAGGACGCGCTGCCGCCCGGCGTGGCGGCCGGCACCTATGCGCCGCAACCCTACTGGATGGCGCTCGACAACCCGGTCAACAAGAAGTTCATCTCGAGCTTCCGCGAGAAGTTCGGTCAGGAGAAGATGGTCAACGGCATCGGCGAGGCCGGCTACAACGGCCTGCATCTCTATGCGCTGGCCGCCGAGAAGGCTGGATCGTTGAAGGACGATGATGTGCTGGCCGCGCTGCCGTCGATCGAGTTCGACGCACCGCAAGGCAAGATCCGTGTCGACGCCACCAACAACCACACGCTGTGCCATTCCTATGTAGGCAAGGCGGCGTCCGACGGCATCGGCTACGAGATCGCTAAGGACTTCGGCACCATCGAGCCGGTGACGCCTTACTGCAAGGTGTAGGGTCTTCCGCCCAAGCAATCCTGACGGCGGCTTTGTCGCTGCCGTCAGGGCGTCTGCGGCGCTGGCAGCCGCTCGCGCAGTTCGTCGACAAGCACCCTGGTGTTTTCGGAATAGTCGATGGGCACGACGACGAGATGCACGCCGCCGCCGGTGAAGGCCTGTTCCAGCGCCGGCCGCAAGTCGGTGATCTCCGCAACCCTGGTCCCCTTGGCGCCATAGGCCTCGGCATACTTGACGAAATCGGGATTGCCGAAGGTCATGCCGAAATCCGGGAACGCATCGACCGCCTGCTTCCAGCGGATCATGCCGTAGGCGTGGTCCTCGAGCAGCAGGACGACCAGGTTGAGCTTGAGCCTGACGGCGGTTTCCAGTTCCTGGCTGTTCATCATGAAGCCGCCATCGCCGCAGATGGCCATGACACGGCGCTGCGGATAGAGCAGTGCCGCCATCATCGCCGACGGCAAGCCCGCGCCCATGGTGGCCAGCGCATTGTCGAGCAGGATCGTGTTTGCCATGCGCGTCCGGTAGTTGCGCGCAAACCAGATCTTGTACATGCCGTTGTCGAGGGCGAGAATCCCGTCGGCCGGCATCACGGCGCGCACGTCGTGCACGATGCGCTGCGGCGTGAAGCGATCTTCGGTGGCGCGCGCGGCGATCCGGCTCAGAATGCCTTCGCGCAGCGGCAGCAGGACCTGCGCGTTGGGGATCTTGCCCTCGATGCGGTCGGCCAGCAGCGCCAGCGAAGGGCCGAGGTCGCCGACGATTTCGGCTTGCGGGAAATAGACCTGCTCGACATCGGCTGATTGGTAGCCGACATGAATGACCCTCGGCCCCTTCGCTCCCATGATGAAGGGCGGCTTCTCCACGGTGTCGTGACCGATGGTGATGATCAGATCGGCCTGCTCGATGGCCTCGTGCACGTAGTCGCGCTCCGAAAGGGCTGCCGTTCCCATATAGAGCTCCGTGCCGCCGGGCACGGTTCCCTTGCCCATCTGCGTGGTGAAATAGGGAATTTGCGTCCGCAGCACGAACTGCGCGACATCGGGGGTCACGCGCGGACGCGACGCCGCCGCGCCGAACATCAGCAGCGGGCGCCTGGCTTCCATGATCATAAGGGCGGCGCGATCAAGCGCACCCGGGCTGGCCAGCGGCAGTTCGACCGGGTGCGTCGGCACCAGTGCGATCGGCTCACACTCGGCCGCCGCAATGTCTTCCGGCAGTTCCAGATGTACGGGGCCGGGACGTTCTTCCTGGGCGACACGGAAAGCTTCGCGCACGAGCGAGGGGATCATCTTCGGCGAGACGATCTGGCGCGACAGCTTGGTCAGCGGCTTCATCGCCGCGACGATGTCGACGATCTGGAAGCGCGCCTGCCGGGATGACAGGATGCCCTTCTGGCCGGTGATCATGATCATCGGCATCGCGCCGAGCAGCGCATAGGCCGAACCGGTCGAAAGATTGAGCGCGCCTGGGCCAAGCGTGGTGATGCACACACCCGGCTTGCCGGTGAGCCTGCCATAGGTGGCGGCCATGAAAGCGGCTGCTTGCTCGTGGCGGGTCAGGATCAGCTGGATCGAGGAGCGGCGGATGGATTCGACGATATCGAGATTTTCTTCGCCGGGAATGCCGAAAATCCGTTCGACCCCTTCGTTCTCGAGGGCCGCGACGAACAAGTCCGAACCTTTGGTCATAAACTGTCTCTCCCGCAACATTCCGTCGGCCACCTTCATATGGCATCGGAATGCGACGCCTCAAAGAGGCATCTTCGGCCGCGGGTCAGAGCCGCGTGTTGCAGCTCGCCGCCTTCGGCGATGCGAAAAGTTCCTTCGGCGCGGACCACTGTCTGGCGGTCGCGCCGCGCGTGCCGGTGATCAGCGAACGCAGTTCCGACAGATAGGTCTGCACGAAGAACGAGGTCTGGCTTTCCAGCGGCGTGTAGGGGCCTGGCCGGTAGGCACGGGACATAATGCCGTCGGCATTGTCCTCGGTGATCTTCTTGTCCTGCACCGTGGTGACGTCCCACATCCAGCTGATCGCATCGGCGTCGATGTCGTTATCGGCATCCTTGTCGACGAGCCAGGTCAGGATGACGTCTGTTTCCATGGCGTTGCGCGGTATCATCTGGAACAGCGTGACATAATCATTGGCAGCACTTGCAAACGACAGGCGTCCGAGGCGAAAGCCGCTTTCGCCGCCATCATAGGCGTGACGACCACCCATCAGGCACGAGACCCCCTCGCCCGTATTGGACAGCGTGTTACGGCCGGAGCCGATCGGCTTGCGGTGCATGGCAAACGGCATCGTGTCGAGGTCGCCTGCCTGCCACGCACCCTTGTGGAATTCGGCATCGCCGATGACGCTGTGCCAGGCCTCGATTTCGTTCTGCCACTCGACCGCCTTGTCGGCATCGCGGGTCGCGGTCACTTTGACATGGCCGTTGACGCGGTAATATTCGGGATGAGCCGGCCGGCAGTGATAGCATTCGAGAAAGTTCTCGAGCACCAGCTTCCAGTTCGCCTTGGTCAGATAATTCTTGCGGGCGACGATGCGTGCACGGTCGAGGCCGTTTTCGCGCAAGCCGCCCGTCAGCCCGTCCGCGACAGGCTGGATGTCGGGCAGCGAACTGGCATCGAGGCCACAGAAGACGAGGCCGCCGAAACTCTTGCAGGGCACGCGGTGCAGTCCCAGCGCTTCCGGATCGACGCTTGCCGGCAGATCCTGCCGCGACTGCAGTTCGCCGGTCAGCCTGAACGACCAGGCATGATAGGGGCAGACCAGAAGCTTGCCGCGACCATCCTTGGCGCAGAGCCGCGAGCCGCGATGGGTGCAGACATTGTAGTAGGCCGCGATGTCGTCCTCGGCGTCGCCGAAGCGCACGACGATGATCTCCTCGTCGAACAGCTGGCGCACGATGTAGCGGCCCTTTTCGGGAACCTCGCTGGCATGGGCGACAAGCATCCATTGGCGCGGAAACCACAAGTCCCGTTCCAGCGCGAAGATCGCCGGGTCGGCATAAAAGGCCTGTTCCAGCGACCAGTCCGGACGTTGCCGGTCGATCAGCCTGACGGTCTCGCTTCTGTCGATAGGCTGGCTGTTCGGTGTGTAGGCCTGCACGGCAAACACCTTTCTGCTCGCTGGCGTTAGAATGATGTTTCGATAGAGTGTGCGATGCGGAAAGGCTTGCAGCAAATACAGATATGATAGACCTTCATATCGAAAAGGCATGAATGTAGGTCCGGACCGTGAAAACCCTCAAAACATCGCTTCCCCTGCTGAACGCCATGGTCGTCTTCGAGGCTGCCGCCAGGCATGGCGGGCTGACACTGGCCGCGCAGGAGCTCAACATCGCACAATCGGCGGTCAGCAGGCATGTCGCCAATCTCGAGCGCCAGCTGTCGGTCGAGCTGTTCACGCGCAGAGGCAACCGCGTCGCCGTCACCGGGGCCGGCAACACGCTGGCCGAAGCGATCCGCGAGGGTCTCGGCACCATCAGGCAAGCGGTCGAGGATTTGACCGCGCACGACAGCGATACATTCATGGTCGGCTGCAGCCACGACTTCGCGCAGGCATGGCTGATGCCGCGCTTCGGCCTCATCACATCGCAGGTTGCCGATGGCCGGGTGCTGCTGCAGACATCCTGT
>NZ_RZQI01000024.1:0-17327 GCF_003998335.1 Mesorhizobium sp. M7A.F.Ca.CA.002.05.1.1
CAGTGTCACCCGCGCCCTGGGCGGCATCAGCTTCCAGGTAATGAAAGGCGAAACGCTTGGGGTCGTCGGCGAATCGGGATGCGGGAAGAGCGTCACTGCCCTCTCCATTCTTCGCCTGCTGCCGAAGCTGAGCGCGAAGACTGTCGGCGGTGAAGTCCGCTTCCACGGACGCGACCTCCTCGACCTGTCCGATCGTGAGATGCGAAAAATTCGCGGCGACCAAATCGCCATGATTTTCCAAGAACCGATGACCAGTCTGAACCCGGTTTATACGGTCGGCCGCCAGATCGCAGAGGCGGTGCAGATCCACACGAAAGCCTCCCGCTCGGTGGGCATGGCAAAGGCCGAAGAGATGCTCCGTCTCGTCCGCATCGCGGACCCCGAGCGTCGCGTCAACAACTATCCGCATGAGATGTCGGGAGGCATGCGCCAGCGCGCCATGATCGCCATGGCTCTTGCCTGCTCACCGGACCTGTTGATTGCCGACGAGCCGACTACGGCCCTCGACGTCACAATCCAGGCACAGATTCTGCGACTCATCGTCGACCTGAAAGAGCGCACAGGAACGGCAGTGATGTTCATCACGCATGATCTGGGCGTTGTCGCCGAGACGTGCCAGCGGGTGATCGTAATGTATGCTGGGCGGATCGTGGAACAAGCGAACGTGATAGATTTGTTCTCGCGTCCGGCGCACCCGTACACCCAGGGCCTCATGCGATCGGTGCCTGACCGGCGGCGCGGCCGACAAAGTCGCCTTCCGGAAATTCCCGGGATTGTGCCAAGCCTTCGCGACCCCATTGTGGGCTGCAGCTTTGCGCCACGCTGCTCGTTTGCGATCGACATTTGCCGCGAGAAAACACCCATTCTGAGTGATGTCAGGCCAGGCCACGCCGCCGCTTGCTGGCGCGCCGAAGAGGTGATGGGAGCATGAGTGGTCCTTTGCTGACAGTCGAGAACCTGACTAAGCACTATCCGCTCGGCGCGGGATTCTTTAGGAAGAGCATTCCCGTGGTGCGGGCGGTCGAGGATGTATCCTTCTCGGTCGAGGCGGGCGAGACACTCTGCATCGTCGGCGAATCCGGCTGCGGCAAGTCCACTGTGGCGCGGCTCTTAATGCGGCTCGTGGAACCTACGGGCGGACGCGTTCTAATCGACGGGAACGACATTGCTGGCCTCAAAAAGCAAGCGCTCCACGCGTTTCGCCGTCGGATGCAGATGGTCTTTCAGGATCCTTACTCGTCGTTGAACCCCCGCCTCAGCGCCGGACAGATCATCACCGAGCCCCTCGAGAATTTCGAGCGCCTCAGCCGGAAGCAGCGCAACAAGCTTGCTGCGGATCTTCTCCAAAAGGTCGGAATGTCCCCCGAGATGATGAACAGGCTCCCCTCCGAGTTGTCGGGCGGCCAGCGTCAGCGGCTCGGCATTGCGCGGGCACTAGCGCTCAATCCCTCGCTCATCATCGCCGACGAAGCGGTGTCAGCTCTTGACGTCTCGGTGCAGGCGCAGATCTTGAATCTGCTTCTGGACCTCCAGAAGCAGATGGGTATCGCTTTCGTCTTCATCTCGCATGACCTTGGTGTCGTGGAGCATATCGGCCATCGCGTTGCGGTCATGTATTTGGGGAGGATCGTGGAGCTTGCGCCCTGCGAGGCGCTCTTCGCCAAGCCGATCCACCCCTACACCGAGGCGCTGATTGCGGCCGCTCCGGTCCCGGATCCCACGCGAGTTCGACTAGAAGCACCCGTTGAGGGCGAGGTGCCGAGCCCGATCAATCCGCCCACCGGGTGCGCGTTCCACCCGCGCTGCCCGCTCGCCGTCGAGCGCTGCCGCAACGAAGTCCCCCCTTTGGTTCCAATGGCAGACGGGCGCGTCGTGGCCTGTCATGTGCGGGCTCCGGCCAGAGCCGCGTCTCCGAAACCGGCTGAGGCGGTCAAATCCTCGCTATTTCTGTGAGACAGTCACAGATCAGTTTATCCGAACAAATTTTCCACGAACAGACGCGAACACTCGAGATGCGGTCAAAGGAGGCAATAGAATAATCTATGGAAAGAAATCACGAAAGCGGCTGTCGTTCAACTCAACAGGTTGGCAGCTATGATACAGTCGGTTCAATTGCCACGAACGTTGCCGATGGCTTCAAGATGGTAGCGGTTGGCGACCTTATTCTGTCGCGGGCGCTGATGAAAGGCCACCATTCCGGTTTTGCGGATGTCGTCGAAATCCTTCGTGATGCCGATGTCACGTTCGGGAACATGGAAACCCTCATCTTCGATATCCGGTCATTTAAGGGAAGCCCCCAGGCTGAGTACGGTGGTGCGTATCATATTAGCCTGCCGGAGATCGGACCTGACTTGAAAGAGATGGGCTTTAACCTGGTGAGTCGGGCGAACAATCATACCCTCGACTGGGGCCTCGAAGGCATGCGCGAGACGAGCCGAGTGCTCAATGAGAACGGGATCATCCATGCAGGTGCGGGCGAGAACCTCGCACAGGCCGGCGCTGCTCGCTTCTTGGAGACCGCTCGCGGTCGCGTGGCATTGGTGTCATTTGCTGCATCGTACTGTTGCATGGCTCGTGCGGGCGATCCCGCCGGCGAGGCACCTGGCAGGCCAGGACTCAATGCTCTTCGTTTGACGAAAAGCATCGTGGTTCCTTCGGAGATGCTGGAAAATTTGAGGCAAGTACGAGAAGTCTTGCCGTATTATTGTCCTCCCGGACGGGATCCAAGCCGCGTTGTCATTGACGGTACTACATTCAAGGCCGGCGAAAAAGCAGGCTATAGCTTTGAAGCCGATTCGCGTGATGTTGCTGAGATTCTACGAAATGTTCGTCGGGGCAAGCAATTCTCTGACTTCTGTATCGCTACAAACCATGGTCATGAACAGGAATGGAGCGACGAACCGCCTGACTACGAACAGTCGCTTGCCCGCAGCCTTATCGATGCTGGAGCGGACGCGTACATTGGCCACGGGCGGCATCAACTGCGAGGTATCGAGATCTACAAGGGTCGACCAATCTTTTATGGCTTGGCGAATTTCTTTTACGATGACCTCCGAACGCCTGCGGGTGCGGACATGTTCGCTGTTCACGGCATGGATCCAAAAGTTGACACGGATGCTGAGGTCAGCATCCACGAGCTGGCAAAAGGATACCCGACCGCAGAGGGGCTTGTGGGAGGGCTCTCTGACCAAATCTACTATGAGAGCGTTATCTCCGTCAGCCGCTACGAGAACAATCAGCTCGCTGAGTTGCAGCTCCACCCGGTTGAACTCGGGCACTCGAAGAGGTTTGCCAATCGGGGCGTGCCGCGTTTCGCCTCGGAGCCGCAAGCAACTGCCATTCTGGGCCGGCTCCAGAGGCTCTCAAAGCAATATGGCACCCAAATCGACATCAAAAAAGGTGTCGGATTTATCCGCCCGCAGCCTTCGCGCAATGACAACGAATGAAGCAATGCTGGCGCTTGCTGTCATCGGGGCGAACCTCACTGCTGGACGGCGCTGATTGGGGCCACAGCAACGAAATTGCGCGCTGTGACAGAGTTCCTGCGCGGTGTGGCCGTGAGCCGAGCCTCATGCGCGGCGAAATTTGTCGATATCTGCATTGATTGCTTTTTCCGCCCGCGCCTCGCGCTTGATGGAACGAATGAACTCCAAAGGGGGTGGTCTGCTGTATGTATACCGCGCCGTCCAGCACGATGCGCAAGCCGGACCCATGAAGCGATACGGGCTGAGGCCGTGGAGCCTGCCAGATATCGCGGGGTCGAGGCCGAAGGGGGCGGCGGAGCCTGCGTAGCCGAACGCGAACGGTAGGTCCAGCGCGATCACTTCTTGCCGGGCCTAGCCTGCACTAATGGGCGAACATATGCTGAACGACTCCGCGCAAATGCAAGGCCGGGAGTTGATCCGGAAGCATACTTGGCACACTATGTTCTAAGGCCGGAAGAGGTTGTCTGAGGACGCACCCCACCTACTGCTTTAAGCCACCAGATCGTTTGCGACTGCGCGGTGGCCCGTACGCCTCCGGCGAAGGCCGCCTTGCGAGAGGAGGGCACGGTAGCGAGGCTGCGCTCTTAGGGTCGTCCTTACGAGCGAAGTTAGCAGCACAGCATGAGCATGTGACGTTATTGACCGGGCCGGAGCGGCGGCGTCGTTGGAGTGAAGCGGATCAGTGCCGGATACTGGCCGCGGCATTCGCGCCCGGGGCCACGGTGGCGGCGGTGGCGCGTCAGTACGATGTCGCGACCAGCCTGATCTATAAGTGGCGCCGCACGGTGAGAGCCCGCGAGACGGACTTTGCCGAAGTTGTCGTGGCTCCCGACGAGCCTGTCGCCGTTTCCCGGCCCGCGGCATCACCAGCGGTGATCGAGCTGGAGGTCGGCGGCAAGGTGCGGCTGCGGAGTCCGCTGACCACGCCGCCAACACTGGCGGCGGCGATGGTGAAGGCGCTGGGCGTTTCATGATCCCGGTCCCGAGCCAGGTGCGGATCTGGTTGGCGGTCGGCCGGACCGGTATGCGTCGCGGGATGCAAGGCCTCGCTCTGCAGGTTCAGGAGACGCTGGGCCGGGACCCGCATGCCGGCGATATTTATATCTTCCGCGGACGCAGCGGCAATCTGATCAAGATTATCTGGCATGATGGGCTCGGCATGTCGCTGTATGCAAAACGGCTCGAGAAGGGCCGGTTTCTCTGGCCGTCGCCGGCGGACGGCACGGTTTCCATATCACCGGCGCAGCTCGCCTACATGCTCGACGGGATCGATTGGCGCAACCCGCGTCACACGTTCCACCCCCCAGCGCGCGGGCTGAGTTTTCTTTGAGTTTGCGCCATTTTCCGCGAGTCAGCGGACGCGTTTTATGGTTCACTCCAAGGCATGGTTGCCACCGCCCAGGATGCTGTTCCGCAGCCGCTCAACCGTCAAGCTGAACGCTATGCCCGCGAAGGCGTACCGCTCAGCCTGTCGACGCTCGCCGATCAGGTCGGCGCCGGCGCCGCGGCGCTGATGCCGCTGTTCTACCCATGTGCTGGCTGCTTCACGTCTGCACGGCGACGATACGACGGTGCCGGTCCTGGCCAAGGGCAAGACCGATACTGGTCGATTATGGACCTATGTGCGCGATGACCGACCGTTCGGCGGCGCCGATCCGCCGGCGGCAGTGTTCTACTATTCCCGCGATCGCCGAGGCGAACATCCTGCGGCCGCATCTCGCCGGCTGGAGCGGCATTCTGCAGGCCGATGCCTTTGGTGGTTACGGCTATCTCTATGCGACGGGTCGTCAGCCGGCGCCTGTTCTGGAGGCCAGCTGCTGGATCCACAGCCGGCGCAAAGTGGTTGAGCTGGCCGATGTCGAAGCGGCGGCGCGCAAGAAGGCACATGGCGAGAAGCCCAACCTGGTCTATCCGCTGGCGGTCGAAGCCGCGAAGCGCATCGATGCCTTGTTCGATATCGAGCGCGCGCCTGTCGCCGGCCCAACGCCACGCCGTGCGCCAAGAGCGGAGCGCGCCGCTGGTCACCGAGCTCGAGCGCTGGATGATCGAGACGCGCGACAAGCTCTCGCGCGGGCACGACCTGACCAAGGCCTTCAACTACATGCTGCGCCGCTGGTCATCCTTCACCGGGTTCCTCGAGGATGGGCGGATCTGCCTATCCAACAATGCTGCCGAGCGAGCCCCTGCGCGGCATCGCTCTCGGCAGAAAGTCCTGGCTGTTCTGCGGTTCCGATCGCGGCGGACAGCGCGCTGCCGTTCTCTACAGCCTGATCGTCAGCGCCAAGATGAACCATATCGACCCGCAGGCCTGGCTCGCCGACGTCCTCGCCCGACTGCCCGCCTATCCGGCCCATCGGATCCATGATTTGCTGCCGTGGAATTGGAGATCCGCAAAATTGCGGACCCAACCAGCTGCACGTCTACACCGTCGAACGTGTCGCCAGGGACCTCGGCGTCAGCGAAGCGCTCATCCACGAACTGACCCTCGGTCTGGAGCCCGAGGACGGCGTCATCTGGGTGTACGGCGCCAATGATGACAACGGGATCTTGGCCTTCACCGATGAAGGCACCGAGGAGCTCAAACTCCTCCTCGAAGAATATCATCGCGTCTCCCCATCGAAAGCTTGACCCCAGCACTCCGGTGCTCAGGTTCTCATGGCCACCGGATACGCACCTCTGCGGTCTTCACCGGACGCGTACGTGGCCCGCGCGAAGCAGAGGGACTTTCGGATCATAGCGCACAGGGCGACGGGGGCGAGGCAAAGATTCGTTTCGCTTCGATAACCACTTTTGTCCCGCCTGGAGGCGTGAAGATCGCAGCGCCAATCCGCAATAACCAACTCGATTGGGATCGTGAGATTGAGTTTGCGCATAAACATAAATCCCGGTATCTGCCTCAAGCGGGAAAGAAAGCCGTGCGAGGATGCGGCATCACGATGGCAGCCGTCCTCAAAGGCTGGCGCACGATCGCCTTCGCGCAGGCCGAAAGGTCCGATCCGCAATCGTCAAAGCTGCGGTCATCAGGCAGGAGCGGGATAACACCTTCGCGATTTACAGCGTCGCGAGCCGCGTGAACCGCTTACCGAACCGGACAACTTTGACTAGCTACCGACACAAAGGCTTCGGGGCAGAGTGCTCACTCAAAGCTGCTGTTTCACTCGGCTATTGATATCTGGAGGCAAATCTTTCCAAATCCGATGCACCGAGGCGGCGATCGTGCGCCCACTAGGCGGACGTCGCAAATGGACATGCGCGCACCAAATGGGCATCAGCGGCGGCTGTCTGCACTGATTTACGAAGTTGTTCCCCGATCCTCGGGCACTCCAGTTTCCCTTGGTTCGACGGGAAGAGAGATTCGGTAGAGCTCCGGAGCGTTACCTTTTGTACCACCGTAGCAAACGAATAGTTTGAAACCCGACACACCCAGCTGCAAAGATTCACCGCTGCAGCGCGAAATGCTCGGCTTTTGCCCTCTTGCCGAAACAGCACCTTCGGTGGCACGCCGGTTGCAGACGAGTCAAGTGGAAGGACCCGTTTGACCTTAGCGGTTTCAGAATCTCCAATCGTAGGACTTCATATGAAATTGGCTAGGACCATCGCAATTAACGAGCCCAACGACCCCACGAATGCGGTTCAGGCAATTGAAGCCTTGTCGCGTCCGCTGCGGATACCACTATCATTCCACCAGCAACGGCTCTGGTTCCTGTCGCATCTGGAGAGCGGCAGTGAGGCATGCCACATCCAACTGGGGCTTCGCGTTCGCGGCCAGCTTGACGAGGTGGCCCTACATTCGGCCTTGAACTGCTTGATGGCGCGTCATGAGGTACTGCGCACCACCTTCGCGGTGGAGGACGGCGAACCGTTCCAACAGATCAGGCCAGTGGACGTTGTGCCGCTTAAACGGGAGTATCTACCGGCCCCAGCGGAGGGGGAGGCAGAGGAGATACTAACTGAGTTAATGCGCTATGAAGGGCAGGCCGGGTTCGATCTGGAAGCCGGGCCGCTGATCCGCGCGCGGCTGGCGCGCTTACGCGAAGATGATCATTTGCTGCTGATCACCATGCATGAGATGGTCTCGGACAGTCAGTCCCGTGAGATCCTGCTACGCGAACTGAGCGAGTTCTACGCTGCGGCTCAAGAGGGCCGCGTAGCGCGGCTGAGGGCACTGCCAGTCCAGTATGCGGACTACTCGATTTGGCAGCGACGTTGGCTGACAGCTGAGGCTTTGGAGCGGCAGTTTAGATACTGGCTTCGAATGCTAAATAGCGCCTCAGCGGTGCCTGAGCTGCCGACCGACGTGCCACGTCCAGTAAAGCAGGAATTTGCAGGCAGCTACGTCGACTTCGTGTTGCACGAGACATTAAATGCAAAGCTGAAGGTGCTGAGCCAGCGTCGTGGAACCACGCTGTTCGTTACGGTGCTAGCGGGCTGGGCAATGGCGCTGGCGCGTTTGTCGGGTCAGGACGAGGTGGTGATTGGCACGCCGTGCCCAGACCGCACCCGGTCAGGAAGCAAGGGGCTGATCGGTTGTTTCTCCCACTGCTTGCCGCTGCGGATCGACCTGTCGGGCGATCCGACGCTGGAGACAGTGCTGGGGCGAGTGAATGCCGCCGTGCTTGGGGCCCTTGATCACCAGGATCTGCCCTTTGAGCAGGCGACGGACGTCGTTGGTCCAATTCGCAAAGGTGCTCAAACCCCAATTGTGCAGGTCATAGTCAAATCAGAAAATACTGTTGGAGAGACGGTGGAACTGCCAGGGCTCGAAATTGTATATTCTGACGCTGGTGATTGTGTCGCGCAATACGATCTGGCTCTTAATATCTTTGAGCTCGGCGAGGCTATTTGTGGCAGGCTAGTTTACCGGACATCGCTGTTTGGGCGGAGCTCCGCCGAGCGGTATGTGGCCTATTTGCAGCAGGCGCTAGGCCAATTGGCGGCCGATCCCGGGCAGCGACTCTGGTCAGCACCACGGCTGGCTAATGAACGTCGATTCCCGATTCAGTCGAATCTAACGGAAGCAGCCTCTCCCCGGGACCGCTCGGCTCACGAGTTGCCTGACTCGGAGGCGGACCGGGTCCCGGAAGTGATTGAACCCGGTGAGTTGAACGCGCTAGGACCCTCCGCGGCACCTCCGACTTGGGCTACTCAAGTACCGCGCACCAACTCGGAGCCGCGAACGCCTACCAGGGTTATCAATTTTATCGAGGGGACGCGTGTCGTTAGCGAGGGCGAACTGCAAAGCAACAGCATCATGCGTTGCCATGTCACAAAGTTTTACCACGAACAGATCATCAACAGCGGTTATTACGAACAGCTGAAGTATATTGTGCAGCCGTCATTCGCTGAATTCAACAGCGGCGGCAACTTGGATACCAGTGGTGAGCAAGATAACACGATATTTCCGGGTTTTCAGCATAAATACGCCCAAACAGGACTAATCATAGCGACAGACCGTTGCGTTTCATATTGTCGCTATTGTCTGAGAAAACGAATTGTCGGCAAAAATTCCGATGAGACAGCAGTTGATTTCGAAAGTATTAGAAAATACATCATGAATCACCCGGAGATTACAAATGTGCTAGTAACAGGAGGTGACCCGTTTGTTCTCAATACGGCAAGTCTGCAAAAATTACTTGGCAATTTGCTGGATATCCCTCATGTCGACTCGATCCGAATAGGCACTAAGGCACTGGCCTATCAGCCCAAGCGCTTCGATGACCCGGATCTGCCGGCGTTGTTTACGCGGATTCATAACGCAGGAAAGGCTGCAGTAATCGTTACGCACTTTGACCACATTGGCGAAATCTCCGCCCTCGCGGAGGCTAAAATTCGGCTCCTGCGGGCACAGGGCGTTCAGTTTCTTAACCAGACTGTGCTTCTCGCGAATGTCAACGATGATCCCGAGATCTTGGCTGCTACTTTCGCCAAGTGCCACCAGATGGGTGTGCGACCGTATTATCTATTTCAAGCCAGGCCGGTGAAAGGCGCATCTCATTTTCAGGTTTCGCTGCGCAGCGGAATAGAGATTGTGCGCGGCATCAACCAACGTCTCAGCGGTATCCAAAAAACATTCAAATACATCATGTCCCACTACACGGGAAAGATCGAGATCCTCGACATTGGAGCAGATGCCCGATTATACATGCGCTACCATCAAAACAATACTTGCGAGAAGATCGGAAAGATCTTCTCTCGGCCTCACCTTGAGGGCGCTTGCTGGTTGGACGACTTGCCTGAAGGTTAGGATTGAGAGGCGCACAACATGAAGTCCTCAAATTCGGAAGGTCCAGAGTAAGCCTCGCTCGAGGTACATGCGTCATCTTCTAAAAACCGGTCTCTTGGTGCGCGATACACAGGATTTAACCAACGGACTATCGGGGTACTGATTTACAGGCGTCTTTGCTCGGCAAGCGTTCAGGCAAAGGCGTTGCCCGCTCTCACCCTAAAGATCGCTCGGCTCATGGGCGGCTAGTCACGAGGAGTATTGCATGAGTTCTCAAGGGATTGCTTCGCACTTCGACCTGTTAAAAAAGCTAAACCCATTGGCCTTCATGGCGATCGAACCGCGAGTTGTTGCAGAACAGTCCGCCCGCCACGACGATCTGGCCAATCTCTCGCGCAACGAATTCACCTCGGAAGGACGCGGGGCGGATTACCTCGATAGCATTCAATTGTCGCTGCTAGCGCGATCCGAAGGTGTGATGGATCTTCTTGGGAAGATGCACCCCAATGGTTGCGAAGGACTTAGTCCATCACTGATTATCTGCGATCTGCTAGCTGGTGACGGATATGTGAACAAGGTAGCTCATCGAATCTTGGGTGAGGTGCGCTGCCCGACGTTCATCAACTCTGATATCTCCCAGTTCATGGTGGACCGCTGCATCCGGGACGGCCTGTTTGCGATCTGGCAAAGTGCGGCCGATCCGTACTGCATTAGAGATGGCTCGGTGGATGGGGTGCTGATGGCTTACGGAACGCATCACATCCCGCGCGCTCTGCGCGCCACCGCTGTTCAGGCATCTGCGCGAATTCTTCGGCCCGGTGGCATCCTTGTTCTTCATGACTTCGAAGAAGGCTCACCCACTGCCCGCTGGTTCGCTGACGTGGTGTCCACTCATTCCGTGACGCCTCACGAATATCCTCATTTTACAGCTGGCGAAGTGCTCGATTTATTCGCTTCTGCGCAGTTCGATCACATAACAGTGCAGCGTATCGCAGACCCGTTTGTTATGGTCGGGGCGAACAAACAAAGTGCTTTGCAACTATTAGCCGAATATGTGGTGAAGATGTATGGTCTGGAAGAACTGCGGTCCGACCCGAAGCGTGTGCTCGAACTTCTTGACAATTATTTCGGGCTCATCGTGACGCCAACCTCTTGCGGTCAGTTCGAAGCGCGTATAACGCGCAATGCCTTGGTCGGGAGCGGGCGACGCTTGTGAAAGATGGTGTCGCTTATCAAAAAGAGGCGAACCTCTTGCTCGTCAGACGGAAGGAGCGCTCGACCACGTTGCTGTCGATCTCCCGGCGAGCTTGGTTTTCTGGCTGATCAAGCCGAGCTTTTGGCGCAGCCAGGGTTCGAGATCGGCGATGATAGCGCGGCTATTTTCCTGACGCATCGCACGGCGTCCTCGGCCGGTCGGCCGCGGATGCCGTCCTCGATCTTACAGAGATCGGCGATCCGTCTCAGCGCCTTCACTGGCGATCGGCGCGCGACCGGCTGCCGCCAGTTCATAGAAGCGTCGGCGCACATGTGCCCAGCAAAAGGCGAGCGTGACACTAAATTGAAATTGGACCACTCGACCGGATCATCGCGAATCTTGGTGTGCTCGATATAAACCTTGTTGAACTCACCGACGGGGTCTGACAAAGAACTTCGATACGCAACATAATTAATCTGCTTCCCTTGCCGCAGGAGTGCCGCCCCCGCCGGGCAAAATATCATGCTGCTAGGGCTAAAGCGAATATTTACGATTGGATATGGTATGACAGGACCTGACCAGGAAGTCCTGTGGCGCGATAGAAGGTGCTCTTGCCCGCTCGGTTTCTATTTCTTTTTCGCCAGCTCAGCTTTCGGCTTGTTCACCCATCTTGCTCCGTTCGGGGTTCGGAACCCATGCATCGCTGCATGCCGCAGCATTTCGATGAGAAATCCAGCGGCTGGAGGAATCGGTGTCTGTGGATCATGGACAAGATAGATCTCGCGTTCGACCGCGGGACTTACCAGCTTTTTTTGGGTAATCTCACAAAACTGCATCATAGGCAGGACAAGGCTAGGCACGACGGATATTCCTAGATCGGCGGATACGAGGCCCGCAACCGTGCCGACGTCCCGAGCCTGTGTGATGGTCCCGAGCTGGATTTCGGCAATTTGCAAAGCGCGATCAACACAAGTGCGAACGCTGCTCAATGGATCGAACGCAACGAAGTCTTCGCCATTTAAGTCGTTCCAGGACACCGTCTCCAATCCCACAAATCTGTGCGATTTCGAGCATATGCACACCAGAGTATCCGCCGCGATCTGCTCACAGATCAGCTGTCCGCTTGCCTTTGGGAAGGATGTGATACCAAAATCAACTTGTCCGTCGCGCACGTAGCGAACAACCTCATCCGCGAAACCGTCCTTCACCGAGATTCTGACGTTGGGTCTGCCTTTCCGGAATTCGGAAATGAATGTCGGAAGCATGATAGACGCAACAGATGAAAGTGCAGCTAGGCTCACGACCCCGTTTAATCCGCTGTGATATAGCTGGAACCGTGACATCGCGCTGTCGAATTCCTCAAGAACACGCCGCGCATTCATCAACAGCTGTTCGCCGGATGCCGTAAGAACCACCCTTCTTGTGGTGCGCTCGAACAGGCGTGTGTCCAGTTCCTCCTCAACCTCCACGATCGTTCGGCTTAAAGCCGATTGCGCGATGTTCAGTGAGCGAGCCGCAGCCGTATACCCGCCACGCTCCGCGACCGCGACGAACGCCCGTAAATGCCTGAGGGTAACATTATTGCTCATTCGCGATTGATCTATACTCAAAACATGTTGGACGCGCAATAGATTTGAGGCGAATGTATCAGGATCAGCGTCTTGAGAGATTGTCCATGAACGAAGTCGTGACGAAGCAAGAAGACCAAGCGTTTCACATTATCTTCAACCGACCCGAACGGATGAATGCCGTCAATGAAGCCCTGTATCAACAGACGTTGGATGCGCTGAACCATGCAGATAAGGACCCCGAGATCCGATGCGTGATCCTGTCCGGAAACGGCCGCGCTTTCTGTGCCGGTGCTGATCTGAAGGTCCACAAATCCGGCGAACGGACGCGCGATGAGCGCGAGGCGTATATTATGCTCGGGCAGCGCGTGTGCGAACGAATTCAGACGATGAAGACGCCAGTCATTGCCGAGGTGCACGGCTATGCTTTAGGCGGCGGGGCGGAAATCGCGACCTCTGCTGACTTTCTTATCATATCCGAGGACGCCCAGCTCGGATTTCCAGAAATTGCCATTGGAACCTATGTGGGGGGAGGTGTGACGCTCCGCCTTCCCAGGCTCATCGGGTTGAGGAATGCCGCCAAACTCTTGCTGCTGGGCGACAGGATAACCGGCGCAGAATGCCTGGAGATTGGCCTGGCAACCGAGGCTCCGGCAGCGCATCAGTTGAAGGAGCGCACGGCGGCGTTAGTGGAGCGGATCGTCAAGAACGCACCATTGTCAATGGCTCGTCTTAAGGCGGCGATCAACTTACCACAAAGCCCCGACAAGCTTTTTCGGGCCGAGGCCGAAGACCTGCTGGCGATCATGGAAACCAGCGATTGGGCAGAAGGCGTCGCCGCCTTCGCGGAACGCCGCTCGCCCCGTTTCGAAGGAAGATAGAAATGACCGTGGGGCACCACAATGAAGCAACGGCCTTGAACGGCGTACTCGCCTATGGCGAGCCGGAATTGCCAGCTCCCACAGGCCGCCAAAATGAAGCGACAGCCTTGAGCCGAGTACTGGAGCCGCATTCTGTAGCGATCATCGGGGCCTCGGCAAACCCTGACAAGCGCGGCTATCAGATCATCAAGGCGCTGAAGAACGCCGGCTACGGCTATCCGATCCTGCCGGTCAATCCTAAAGGAGGGACAATCCTCGAGTTGCCAGTTTTCAGCGACGTCGATGCCCTTCCCGAATGTGTGGACATCGCGGTGATCGTTCGGCCGGCGGAGGAAGTGCCGGATATCCTCATCCAGTGCGGTAAAAAAGGGATCGCCGGCGCAGTGGTTCTGGCGCACGGGTTCCGTGAGCGAGGCGACAAGGGTTCTGCCGCGGAAACGAGATTGCTTGATGCCTTAAAGAAAAGCGGGGTCCGGATTATTGGACCGAATACATCGGGAATGCTGAACTGCACTGTGCAGGCTGACCTCATTGGCCTGCCGGAACTGCCTCCGAGTGGGCCAATCAGTGTTCTAACCCAAAGCGGCAACATGGTGCTTTCGGTCGTCGAAGACAGTCGCTCCATCAATGGCCCCGGCTTCGATGTCATCGCGGGACTCGGTAACCAGACCGATATCGAATATGGCGAATTGATCGAGGAGCTTTCCCGACGTGAAAGCACCCGCTCAATCGCCATCTACAACGAGGGCTTTCTTGACGGCCGCGGATTCCTTGACGCGGCGGCACGCGTGGGGCTGAGCTGCCCGATTGTGATGCTGCGCGGCGGGAGATCCATTGAGGGTCGGAAGGCGGCGCTTTCCCATACAGGTTCGATTGCCGGCGCCGACGAAATCGCCGTAAAGGTGTTGGCGCAAATGGGCGTAACCCTAGTCGATCGTTCGGATGAGTTGTTGCCGGTTGCTGCTCTTCTCGCAACCAGTCCACTTCCTAAACCAAAAACCGGGATTGCGGTTCTGACCGATGGTGGTGGACACGCAACACTCGCCGTTGATGCGTTGTCACGGGCGGGGGTGCCGCTAGCATCCCTCTCGGAAGACACCAAAACCAAGCTGAGAAGTGTCCTCGGCGACGAGGCCAGTGTCGAAAATCCGATTGATGTTGCAAGCGCCGCTGACGCCTATCCCGACGTTTTCCCCGAATGCATCGAAATTCTGGCGTCAGATCCCCAGGTAGGGCTCGTTCTGACAAACGGGTTGTTTGGAGCCTACCACATAAGGTTCGATGAATCTCTGTTGAAAGCAGAGAATTCGGCGGCCGAGCGGATCGTGGCTTTGCGGAAAGCCAGCGGCCTGCCTATGGTTTTTCATAGCTGCTACGGCAATCGCAAGCCGGAGAATCACGACATCTTACGAAACGGCGGCATCCAGATTTTCCCCTCTATCGATTGGGCCGTGACCGGGTCCAAGGCACTGTTTGAAAGGGCTAATTGGCTTTCTAAACAGAATAGCAATGCCGATAGGCTGGCACCGGACGCGCGCCGCGTTTTCGTTCCCAGCGGGCTATCGGCAGAGACGACAGCCCGCGAGATGTTGCAGAAACTGGGCGTGGACACTGGCGAATGGTCGGCGGCAAGCGATGCCGGGGCCGTAAGTTCGGTAGTCTCTAGTTTTGGCAAGCCCTGTGCGGTGAAGGTGGACTCGTCCGTCATCGTGCACAAGTCCGATGTCGGTGGTGTTCGCCTCGGCGTGACGCGAGAGGCGGCGAGCGCCGCCGCGGATGACATCACGAGGGCCATGGCGTCCCAGGCTCCCCCGGTGACGACCTTCGGTTTCATCGTCACGCCGATGGTGGATCACGGCTTGGAGTTGTTCGTGGGTGCCGTCAACGATTCAGTCTTCGGCCCGGTGGTCTTGTTCGGCTCAGGGGGTGTGCTGGTCGAAGCGGTTAAGGACGTGACCTTTCGCGCGGCGCCGCTTTCTCCGGCGGAAGCTTTGGACATGATCAACGAGACGGGTGTTGCGAAGATCCTCGATGGTTTCAGAAACTATCGGCCAGTCGACAAGCGGTCCCTTGCCGAATTTATCTCGTCCGTCTCCCTCGCGGTCATGAGGATGGAAAATCTCTCAGAACTCGACATCAACCCGATCATCGCGAACGAAAGCGGGATCTACCCCGTCGATGTGAGGTTGGTCGGAAAATAAGAGAAGCCTGATGTCTAGCCTAGCAAAAGCACAGATCGTGTCGGCCTTTTTGTCACCGACATTCACGACGGCGGCGCTGACACAGTCCGATTTTACGGCGATCTGATCTTCTTTCTCGAGGCGGAGGCCCGACCCGAATGGTTGAATTCGTTCGCATCGCCGAGATGGGGCCGCGCGACGGCCTACAGAATGAGAAGCGGCTCGTGCCGACCGCCGAGAAGATCCGGCTCGTCGACTTGCTGTCCGACTGCGGCTTCCAAATGATCGAAGCGACCTCCTTCGTGTCGCCGAGATGGGTGCCGCAGATGGCTGATGCGGCGGAGGTTATGGCCGGCATCCGTCGTGCGCCCGGCGCCGTCTATGCGGTGCTGGTGCCCAACATGAAGGGCTACGAGGCCGCGCGGGCGGCGAAGGCTGGCGAAGTCGCCGTGTTCGCGTCAGCCTCCGAAACTTTTAGCCGCAGGAACATTAACTGCTCGATTGCCGAAAGCCTCGAGCGTTTCCGCCCTGTGCTCGCCGCGGCTGCCGCCGACGGCATTCCGGTGCGAGGCTATGTCTCCTGCATCACCGACTGCTCTTACGAAGGACCGATACAGCCGGCTGCCGCTGTGAAGGTTGTGACCGAACTCCTTGATATGGGCTGCTATGAGATTTCGCTGGGCGACACCACGGGCCAAGGAACGCCCGCAACCATCGCGGCCATGCTCGATGCTGTGTTGGAAGCGGTGCCGGCCGGGAGACTTGCTGGACATTATCATGACACTGGGGGCCGCGCCCTCGATAACATTCTGGTAAGCTTGGAGAAGGGCCTACGCACCTTTGACGCTGCGGTTGGCGGACTTGGCGGCTGCCCCTTCGCCGTGGGAGCAAACGGCAATGTCGATACCCTCGCCGTCGCGGCAATGCTAGCGGGCCGGGGCTATGAGACCTGCCTCGACATGGAGCGATTGGAGGAGGTGGCCCGCTTCGCGGGCAGCCTTAGAGAGGAGCGGCCATGATCTTCGACACTATCTGCATCATGACCGACGAGATCGGCGTCGCTACGTTGACCCTCGTCCGCCCGGACAAGCACAACGCTATGTCGGGACAGATGATCGCCGAACTTGCGGGCGCCGCCGAACTGCTCGCCAATGACGACAATGTGCGAGCGGTGGTGCTGACGGGCGAAGGCGACAGCTTCTGTGCGGGCGCCGATCTCGCCTGGATGCGGGCGCAGGCCTCCGCCGCGCGTGACGAGCGAATCGCCGAGGCCATGAAGCTGGCGCTGGCTCTTCGCGCGCTCAACGAATTACCCAAACCCCTGATCGGCCGCATCAACGGCCAGGCATTCGGTGGCGGTCTCGGCCTGATGAGCGTCTGCGACGTTGCGGTGGCCGTCGACACCGCTAGGTTCGGTTTCACCGAGGTCCGGTTAGGACTCATCCCTGCTACGATTTCTCCTTATGTTCTGGCTCGGATGGGAGAAGGCCGGGCGCGGCGGGTCTTCATGTCAGGCAGGATAATCGACGCCAAATGAAGCCCGCGACCTCGGACTGGTTTCCCGGGTCGTGCCGCCGATCGACTTGGAGGCGGCGGTCGAGGCTGAGGTCCGGCCCTATCTCTCGGCCTCGCCGCGGGCGGTCGCCGCCGCCAAGGCGCTTGTGCGCCGACTTGGGTCGGAAATCGACGACGCAGTGATCGGCGAGACGGTCGCTCTGCTGGCCGATGTATGGGAAACGACCGACGCCGCTGACGGAATCGCGGCCTTCTCCGATCGCCGCAGACCGCGTTGGCA
>NZ_RZQI01000251.1:0-7000 GCF_003998335.1 Mesorhizobium sp. M7A.F.Ca.CA.002.05.1.1
AGGAAGACGGCTAGTGAGGGAGGCGTTTTTGCCCAGCAACAGGCAGGCCGGTTTGGCGCGCCTCTATGCGGCGACCGCCTTGGCGTGCGTGCTTGCCTACGCCGTTCCGGCACCGGCGCTTGCGCAGGACGTCGGCGACATGGCGACATCGGTTCCGGCCGGCTCGCAAATGCTGCTGGCGGCCGATACGCTGGTCTACAACAACGACAACCAGACCGTGACCGCCGTCGGCGGTGTGCAGATCGACTATGGTGGCAATCGCCTTGTCGCCCAGCGCGTCGAATACAACCGCAACACCAAGCGGATGGTCGCGAGCGGCAACGTCGAAGTTATCAACAGCGACGGCACCAAGATCAATTCGCAACATATCGACATCACCGATGACTTCGCCGACGGCTTCGTCAATGCGTTGCGGGTCGAAACCATCGACAAGGCCTATTTCGCCGCCGAAAGCGCAGAACGCATGGGCGGCGTGCTGACCACCTTCCACAATGGCGTCTACACCGCCTGCGAGCCGTGCGAGGATAAGCCGGACAAAGCGCCGACCTGGCGCGTCAAGGCCAAGAAGATCATCTGGAACGGCGAGAAGAAGACGGTTCGCTTCGAGAATGCGAATTTCGAGTTCTTCGGTTTTCCGCTTGCCTATCTGCCTGCATTCGAAATTGCCGACCCGACGGTGAAGCGCAAGAGCGGCTTCCTGATCCCGAGCATCATCTACAAGAGCGATCTCGGCGTCGGCGTGAAAGTCCCCTATTATCTCGCATTGGCGCCGACCTACGACCTGACCGTCACCGGCACCGGCTATACCAAGCAGGGCTTCCTCGGTGAGGCCGAGTGGCGTCAGCGCTTCGACAATGGCGAGTACAGCTTGAAGATCGCCGGGATACACCAGCAGAATCCCGACGCCTTCCTCGACACTACTGCCTTCCCATCCAGCTCTGGCCACAACGTCAATTCGGGCAGCGCCGGCGATCCCAACAAATTCCGCGGCATGATGGGTACCCAGGGGCAGTTCGCCATCAACTCACGCTGGAACTTCGGCTGGGACGTGCTGCTGCAGACCGACAAGAACTTCTCGAACACCTACGGCATCGACAAGTACAATAGCAGCGTCCACCAGTCGTCGGTCTACTTGACGGGTCTCAACGGCCGCAACTATTTCGACGTGCGCGCCATGCATTTCGATGTGCAGGAAGATACGCCTGACGACAATATCTCTGCGCGAAGCGGACAACAGCCCTGGGTGCTGCCGTCGCTCGATTACGCCTATATTCCTGATGCCTCGGTGGCCGGCGGCCAGCTGTCCCTCAATGTCAACGCGCGTGTCATCCGCCGCGACGATGTCGACGAGACCTTCGTCCAGCCCTACAATGCCCTCACTCCGACGCAGCGCGTCCGCGGCATCGAAGGCGAATCGGGCCGCCTCACCGCCGAGGCCGAGTGGAAGCGGAGTTTCGTCACAGATGGCGGACTGGTGCTAACGCCGTTGCTCGCGCTGCAGGGCGACGTGGACTACCTCAACGCATCGTCGGCTTCGCTAGACGCCATCGACCGAATGGCAACGCATTTGGGCGAGCAGGACGATATGCGCTCGTCATTTGCCCGTTACATGGCAACCGCGGGCCTCGAGATGCGTTGGCCGGTGCTGTTTTCCATGGCCAGCGGGTCCAGCCATGTCATCGAGCCAATGGCGCAGGTCTTCATGCGTCCGAACGAGCAATATGTCGGCGGCCTCTCAGTGCCCAACGAAGACGCCCAAAGCATGGTCTTCGACGCGACCACCTTGTTCGAGCGCGACAAGTTCTCCGGTTACGACCGCGTCGAAGGCGGTTCGCGCGCCAATGTCGGCCTCCGCTATTCCGGCTCGTACAACAATGGCTGGGGTACCAATGCCATTTTCGGCCAATCCTATCAGATCGGCGGCGAGAACTCCTTTGCCGCGCCGGATCTGGTCAATGTCGGCGCCAATTCCGGCCTCGACACGACCAAATCCGACTATGTCGGCCTGTTCGGCATCAACAGCCCCAACGGCTTCGCGGCCTCGGTCAGCGGCCGTTTCGACGAACAGAGTTTCGAGGTCCGCCGTGCCGAGGTGAAGGCCGCCTATTCCGGCCTGCCTGTGTCGCTGAGCGCCAAATACGCCTTCATCCAGGCCCAGCCGCTGTACGGTTTCACGGAAGACCGTCACGAAGTCACACTTGGTGCATCCACGCATCTGGCCGAAAACTGGCGCGTCTTCGGCACAGGAACCTACGACCTGCAGCAAAGCCTGCTGGTCAAGGACGGTGTCGGCTTCGCCTACAACGATTCCTGCTTCACTTATCTGATGACCTACTCGCAGTCGCGCGATCTGAACACCAGGGAGGTGTCGCAGACCATCGGCTTCAATCTGTCGTTCCGCACCCTCGGCGAATTCGGCTCGTCGACCAGTGCCATCGACACGATCCAGTAACAATCGGCGACATCGTTTCGCCGCATAGGGCTGGCACGGATTTCGCGCACCTGGAAAGATGAAATTGGGCGGGACCGGGATAGAATTGGGATACCAACGATGAGGAAATACCTCTTTTCAGCAGGTTTCGCGTTGCTCGTGGCGGCGACGTCCGTGTCGATCACTGCAATGACGCCGCCGGCTTTCGCCAGCGAGATCAAATACGTCGTCAACAACATTCCGGTCACCACCGGCGACATAGCCCATCGCGCCGCCTTCCTGAAGCTGCAGCGCAAGAAGGGCGATGCCGGCCAGGAAATGATCGACCAGACGCTGCGTATGGCCGAGGCCAAGCGGCTTGGCATCCGCATCAGCGACGCACAGGTCGAGGCGGCGTATCAGCGCTTTGCCTCGAGCAACAAGATGCAGCTCAGCCAGCTTGACGGCGTCATGGAGAAGTCAGGCGTCACCAAGAGCCACTTCAAGGAATTCATCCGCGCCCAGATGGCCTGGAACCAGGCTTTGAGCGCGCGCTACCGTTCCGGCGACGGCACCGGTGCCGTCAGCGAGCAGGATCTCGTGAGGAAGATGCTCGAAAAAGGCGGCGCCAAACCGAGCGCCACCGAATACATGCTGCAGCAGGTCATCTTCGTGGTTCCGGCGGCTGAACGCAGCGCGACGCTGGGCAAACGCAAGCGCGAGGCCGACGCCATGCGCACCCGCTTCAACGGCTGCAACACGACGCGCGAATTCGCCAAGGGCCTGATCGACGTCACCGTTCGGGATCTGGGCCGGGTGCTGGCGCCGCAGCTGCCGCCGGACTGGGCCGAGCAGATCAAGGCGACCAAAGTCGGCGGTGCCACTGCCACGCGCGAAACCGAACGCGGCGTCGAATTCATCGGCATCTGCTCGTCGCGCGAAGTGTCCGACGACAAGGTCGCCCAGATGGCGTTTCAGGCCGAAGGCTCCGGCGGCGACAAGGATGCCGACGCGCTCAGCAAGAAATATGTCGACGAGCTGAAGGCAAAAGCCCGCATCGTCAAGCGCTGACGTGAGCAACGCAGTGACTGCGCTCGCGTTGAGCGCCGGCGATCCGTCCGGCATTGGGCCGGAGATCGCCATCGCCGCCTTTATGGCGCGCGAAGCTGCCGCCCTGCCCCCCTTCTACCTGCTCGCCGATCCGGCGCTGATCGCCTCCCGGGCGCGCCTGCTCGGCATTTCGCTGCCGGTCGTCGAAACGACATCAGCGCAAGCGGCGCAGGTCTTTGCCCGCGCCTTGCCGATCGTTCCACTGACTGCCCGCTGCATCGACAGTCCCGGCCGGCCGGATCCGGCCAATGCGGCCGCCACCATCGAGGCCATCGACCGCGCCGTCGCCGATTGCCTTGCCGGCGAAGCCTCGGCCGTGGTCACCTGCCCCATCGCCAAGAAGCCGCTCTACGACGCCGGCTTTCGCTTCCCCGGCCACACCGAGTATCTGGCGCATCTGGCGGCCCGGCACAGCGGCGTCGAGGCGATGCCGGTGATGATGCTGGCAGGACCCGACCTGCGCACCGTTCCCGTCACCATCCACATCGCGCTGGCCGAGGTGCCGAAGGCACTGACCACCGAGCTGATCGTCGCCACCGCGCGCATCACCGCCGCCGACCTTACCGGCCGCTTCGGCATCGCCAAGCCACGGCTGGCGATTGCCGGGCTCAACCCGCATGCCGGCGAAGGCGGCGCCATGGGCCTCGAGGACGAGCGGATCGTGCGCCCGGCGGTCGACATCCTGCGTGCCGATGGCATCGACGCTTTCGGCCCTTTGCCGGCCGACACGTTGTTCCATGTCCGGGCGCGGGCGGGCTACGACGCGGCCCTTTGCATGTATCACGACCAGGCGCTGATCCCGGCCAAGGCGCTGGCTTTCGACGAGGCGGTCAATGTCACGCTCGGCCTGCCCTTCATCCGCACCTCGCCCGACCACGGCACGGCCTTCGACATCGCCGGCAAGGGTGTGGCGCGGCCCGACAGCCTGATAGCGGCGCTGAAGCTTGCCCGGCGGCTGGCCGACACGAACACGAAGGCGGTTGCGGTATGAGATCTCGGGCATGAGCATCGACGGGCTGCCGCCGCTGCGCGAGGTGATCGAGCGTCATGGGCTGCGGGCAAAGAAGGCGCTCGGCCAGAATTTCCTGCTCGACCTCAACCTCACCGGCAAGATCGCGCGCACCGCCGGCGACTTGTCCGATGCAACCGTGATCGAGGTCGGTCCCGGTCCCGGCGGGCTGACCCGCGCCCTGCTTTCCAACGGCGCGCGTCACGTCATCGCCATCGAGCGTGACGAACGCTGCCTAGCGGCCCTTGCCGAAGTGTCCGATCATTATCCCGGCCGGCTGGAGGTTGTTTCCGGCGATGCGCTGAAGACGGATTTCGCAGGCCTTGCCAGCCGAGCGACCGGCAATGGCGGTCCGGTCAAGATCGTGGCCAACCTGCCCTACAATATCGGCACGGAGCTGCTGGTGCGCTGGTTGACGGTCAGCGACTGGCCGCCTTTCTACACCTCGATGACTTTGATGTTCCAGCGCGAGGTGGCCGAGCGCATCGTCGCGCCTGCCGGCAGCGACAGCTATGGCCGGCTGGGGGTTCTTGCCGGCTGGCGGACGGAGGCGAGGATCGCCTTCGACGTACCGCCACAGGCATTCACGCCGCCGCCAAAGGTCACCTCCTCGGTGGTGCATCTGGTGCCGCGCCCGACGCCCCTGCCCGCCGAGGTGAAGAAACTCGGCCGCGTCACAGAAGCCGCTTTCGGCCAACGTCGCAAGATGCTGCGGCAGAGCGTGAAAAGCCTCGGCGGCGAGGCCCTGCTCGAACGCGCCGGCATCGATCCGACACGCCGCGCCGAGACGCTCAGCGTCGAGGAATTCGTGCGGCTGACCAATGCCGTGTAGCTCTCTTCTCCCCGTTTACGGGGAGAAGATGCCGGCAGGCAGATGAGGGGGCAGCACGAACCTTGAAATGCCAGCACCGCCCCTCATCCGGCCCTTCGGGCCACCTTCTCCCCGTGAACGGTGCGAAGGAAGAGGTCTCAGCCCGTCTTCTCGTCCAACAGTCCAGAGACGAAATCGAACAGGCCTGGCCGGCGGTCGCGTCTTAGCCGCTCGGCGACGACGATGCCGCGCACTTCGGCGAAGGCGCGGTCAAGGTCATCATTGACGATGACGAAATCATATTCCTTCCAGTGCTCGATCTCGTTGCGGGCGTTTTTCAGCCGCGTCTCGATCACCGCCTCCTGGTCTTCAGCGCGACGTTTCAGCCGCGCCTTCAACTCCTTCATCGATGGCGGCAGGATGAAGATCGAGACAATGTCGGCGCGCATCTTCTCCTTGAGCTGCTGGGCGCCTTGCCAGTCGATGTCGAACAGCATGTCGCGCCCCTCGGACAGCGCCAGTTCGGCCGGTTCGCGCGGCGTCGCATAGCAATTGCCATGCACCTCGGCCCACTCCAGCAGCGCGTCGGAATCACGAAGCCGCTCGAATTCGCGCATCGTCCGAAAATGATAGTGGACGCCTTCGATCTCGCTTCCACGGCGCGGCCTGGTGGTGACCGAGACCGACAGTTCGAGGCTGGAATCGCTTTCCAGAAGATTGCGCGCGATCGTCGACTTGCCGGCGCCGGACGGCGACGACAGGACGAGCATCAGGCCCCGGCGGCGTATGCGGGACCCCAAATCCTTGGCAACCATCGGCTACTCCAGATTCTGGATCTGTTCACGAAACTGGTCGACCACCGCCTTCAGGTCCAGGCCGATCGCGGTGATGGCTGCGGCATTCGATTTGGAACACAGCGTATTCGATTCGCGGTTAAATTCCTGTGCCAGAAAATCGAGCTTGCGACCGACCGCGCCGCCGCCCACCAGCAGTGCCCGGCCGGATGCGACATGCGTTTTCAGCCGGTCGATCTCTTCGCGAATATCGGCCTTGGTGGCCAGGAACGCCGCCTCCATATGCAGTCGGGTGGCATCCAGATTGGCGGAAGCGTCCATCAGCAGCCTGACCTGCTCGGCGATGCGTTCGCGGATCACCGCGGTCTCGCGGGATGGATCCACTTCTGCCCGCAGCGTCAGCGCCTCGATCGTGTCGATATGACCCGACAACAGCAAAGCCAGCGCGGCTCCTTCGCCCTGCCGTGCCTGTTCGAGCCCGTTCAAGGCCACTTCGAGCGCGGCCATGACCGCGGCATCGAGCGCGGCCCTCGCCTCCTCGGTTTCGACGGTTTCAGGAATGTCGAGCACGCCGCGCAGCGAAAGCAATCCATCCGACGTCGCCGCAGCAACGCCGAATTGCTCCTGCAGCCGTTTGGCGAGCCCAGCAAGGTCCTTCAGGAAGGCTTCGTTGACGACCGGCTGCGCCTGCGCGCCAACGGCACGGCCGATGGTCAGCGTCGCCTGGAAATTGCCGCGTGCAAAACGTTTCTGAAGTATTTGCCGGACAGCAGGTTCCAACCGCTCGAAGCCTTGCGGCAGCCGCAGCCGTACCTCGACGCTCTTGCCGTTGACGGACTTGACCTCCCAGGCGATCGAGGTGCCTT
>NZ_RZQI01000252.1:0-6998 GCF_003998335.1 Mesorhizobium sp. M7A.F.Ca.CA.002.05.1.1
AGGTAGAGCGGTTCGCCCCCCTCTGTCCTGCCGGACATCTCCCCCTCAAGGGGGGAGATAGGCAGCCTCAACGCCGCCACTCTTTCTTCAACACTGGAAATTTGCGAAAGCGGCAATGACAGCTAATCTCCCCCCTTGAGGGGGAGATGCCCGGCAGGGCAGAGGGGGGCGCTGTCCCTCCGTCCTTTCCGACAACGAGCCCGGAGCTGCGATGACGCTTAAATTGACCGCACAGGACCGATCCATGCTCGACGGCGAGCAGGGTCCGTCCGCCGCCGCTGCCATGAAAATCCTGGCCGCGTTTTCCAATGCGGTCGGGGCGGGCTGCCTGCTCGACATTGCCGGCGCCCATATCGATGGCTGTCTCTACCACGGCAAGGCCGGTCTCGATTTCGTCGAGCGGCTGGTCGAAGGCGGTGGCCGCGTTCAGGTGCCGACGACGCTGAATGTCGGTTCGTTCGATCTCATCCATCCCGGCATGGTCAAGATGCCCCTAGCGGAAGAGGTGCCGGCGCGGCGGCTGATGAAGGCGCATCTGGAACTCGGCTGCCAGGCGACCTTCACCTGCGCGCCCTACCAGACGCGCTTTCGGCCAAGCTTTGGCCAGCAGATCGCCTGGGGTGAGTCCAACGCCATCGTCTTTGCCAATTCGGTGATCGGCGCGCGCACCAACCGCTATGGCGATTTCATCGATCTGTGCTGCGCCATGACCGGCCGCGCGCCGGCCTGGGGCCTGCATCTGAGCGAGAACCGGCGCGGCCGGATCCTGTTCGAACTGGATGTTCCAGACGGCGAGCTGAGTGACAGCCTTTTCGTCGGCGTCGGGCTAATCATAGGGCAAGCGAGTGGCGACCGCGTTCCGGTGATTGCCGGTCTGCCGCGGCCGCGTGACGAGGACCAGCTGAAGGCGCTGGGTGCGGCGGCTGCAACGACGGGTGCTGTGGCGCTGTTCCATGCGGTCGGCATCACGCCCGAAGCCAGGATCCTCGATGAGGCGTTCCAGAGCCATGCGCCTGACGAGACGATCCGTATCACCCGCGCCGATATCGACCATGCGCTGGCCAAGCTGTCTGGCGTGTCCGATGGCGCGCCGCTGGCGGCCGTGTCGCTCGGCACTCCGCATTTTTCGCATGCGGAATGGATGCGGCTGTTGCCGTTGCTGCGCGAGGCAGCACCCGGAAGGCGCATCCCGATCTACGTCAACACTGGGCGTGCGACGTTGACGCGGCTGCAGGAGGAGGGCGCGCTTGATGGCATGGAGGCGTTCGGCCTGATTCCGGTCGCCGACACCTGCACCTATGTCACATCGATCCTGGAACGCCTCGACGGCGTGGTCATGACCAATTCCGGCAAATGGGCGCATTACGCGCCGGGCAATATCGGCGTGTCCGTCGCCTTCGCCGAGATGGAGGATTGCATCCGCTCTGCTGCTGCCGGGCATGTCGTGCGGAGCGCCTCATGACGCGACCGGTGGAACGAACCGGCATCTTCCAGTTGGCCGGCGAAGCCAGGGGCCAGGCGCTGGTGTATTCGCAACCGCTGAGCTTCTGGGGCGGCATCGATGCCGAGACGGGCGACATAACAGACCATTCGCATCCCGGTCTCGGCCAGAATGTCGCCGGCAGGATTTTGGTCATGCCGAGCGGGCGCGGCTCGTCGTCTTCATCCTCGGTGCTGGCCGAGGCGATCCGCAGAGGCACGGCGCCAGCCGGGATTCTTCTGGAGCGGCCGGACCCGATCCTGGCGGTGGGCGCCATCGTTGCCGAATTTCTTTACGAGATCCGCATGCCGCTGGTGGTGTGCGATATTTCGAACCTTGTCTCCGGTGATCAAATTGTTATCGGCATCGGCAAAGACGGCGGGCCGATCATCAGAGTTCACCCCGCCATCAATCCGGCAGAGCCACGCCGCCAATAGGCAGCCGCCAACGTCTCATCGCGGCCGAGCCCCAGCGTGCCGCGCCAATATTCGCGAACGACCTTGGCGGCGGTCGCTTCCGCGGCGAACCAGCCGAAGGCCGAGCCGCCTTGCGGCCACGCCACCGAGCGGACAGCCTCGGCCAGCAGTCTGTCCTCGCCCGCCGGCACGCCGTTCCTTGTCAGCCAATGCAACTCGATGCCCGTGGCATTGTTGATCGCTTGCCTTTCGCCATCATTGGCGATCTCGACGAAGGCGACGCCCTTTGTCTCGGCCGGCAGCGTCTCCAGCAGCCGCGCCAGCGCCGGCAGGCCGGTTTCGTCGGCGCCCATGACGTACCACTCCGCCTGCCGCACCGGGCGGCCGACCGGTCCCATGATGCCGACTTTCGTGCCGGGAGCTGCCCGCATGGCCCAGGCGGAGCCAACGCTCTCGCCGGGATGGACGAGGAAGTCGACATCGATGATGCCCCTGGCCACGTCCAGCGCCCGGATAGTGTAGACGCGCGCCACCGGACGCCGGTCGTCGGCGGGCCAGACCGGCAAGCCATTGCCGCCGAGCACCGGCCACAGCGGATCGGGCACCTCCCTGGTCGGAAACAGCATGCGGATATGCATGCCGCCGAATTTGGCGAAACGGCTGAGATCCTCGCCGGCCAGCCGGATGCGGCGCATGTGCGGGGTGAGGTCGCGAATATCCGTCACCACCATCTCGCGGAACTGGGCGAGGCTGGTTTCGCCTGAGAGATCGCCGGTCCAGACGATCTCGGGGTTTTCCTCCTTGGCGTAGACCTGTACGGCTGTGGCCAGCAGGTCCTTGATACGGGCGAGCCCGTCGCGGTCGGCAGCATTGGCCCGCATCACCAGCCGTTCCATGTCGAAAGAGGCCCCGCCGAAGGCAAAGCGGAAATCGATGCGCTTTCCCTCATGCGAGGCATCGGCCTCGAAGCTCCGCAGCCTGTCTGAAATGCTGTCCATGTAGTCCGGCAGACGCCTCAGGTTGAGCCGCGCCTCGCAGGCCAGTTCACGCACCGATGCTTCGTTCATTGTCAGCCTCCGATCCTGCCGGTGAGGGCCACCTTGAAGGTGCGGCCCTTGCCCTGTTCGGTTGCTGCCGAGGTCGACCATGCGCTTTGCGGGTCGGTGTAGGCGGTGTTGAAGATGTTATCGACGCCGAAATCGAGCTTGAGGTTGTCGTTGACGCGCCAGTTGGCGAAGACATTGACCAGATCGAAGGCGTCGTCGACAATCGGCACGGCGTTGGGATTGGTGCGGCTGGTGCGGGTGATCTTGCCGACGCTGAGATATTGCGCGCCGACCGTGAGCTGGTCCTCCAGCATGCGAAAGCCGATTGTGGCCGAGAAGCGGTCGAGCGGCGTGTTGTTCAGCGCCTGGCCGGAATAGACGCCGCTGACGACCTTGGCGTTGATCAGCGCACCGGCGAGGTTTACGAAACCCCAGTTGTAGTCATAGACCATCTCGGCCTCGACGCCCTTCAGGCGGGCGTCGCCGATGTTGATTGCCGTGCGCGGCAGGACGGTGAGGTCGACGTCGATATAGTCCTCGACGTCGGTGTGGAAGACGTTGAGCTTGGCGCGCAACCGGTCGCCCGGCGTCAGCAAATCATCGTATTTGACATTGATGCCGGCTTCCCAGCTCTTCGCCGTTTCGGGCTGCAGCAGGAGATTGGGCCGATAGGTGTCGCCGCCGCCATGCGCGCCGCCGCCACGGAAGACATCCTGCAGGCCAGGCGCCCGGTAGCCTTCGGAGTAGGTGCCATAGAGCTGAAAGCCGTCAAACGGCGTGACGCCGACGGTGAGGCGCGGCGACCAGCGATCGCCGGAGATCGAGGCTTCCTGTGGCGACGGGATGCGCGTCTCGCCATCGAGTTGGTAGCCGTCATAGCGCATCGCAGCTATGGCCTGCAGCCAGTCCTCGTAATCGCCCTGCCACTGCAGGAAGCCGCCATAGCCCTGCTGTTGGCCAGCGCCGAAATGCGCCGCTTCCGAGGAGGCTTCGAGATAGTAGTAATCGAGTCCGTAGGTCAGCGTGTGGGCCAGCCCCCAGGCGTCGAAGCGCGAGGAGTTCTTCACGTTGAAGCCCGAGGTGGCGACATCATAGAAACGGAAATTGCCGATCCCTGAGGCGGGCGCGACCTGCGTCTGCTCGGCGCGGGTGCGGTTGTGATAGGCATTGGCGCTGAAGTCGATCAGCGCGTTGTCGTCGGGCTTCCAGGTATAGGCGGCGGTGTAGGTCTGGTTGGTGGTGTTGGTGTCGTAGCGGCTCAGCGTCGGCGAGGTCGAGCCGCTCGATCCGGTGATCTGGTCGTTGTAGCGCTGCAGGATGGCGCCGAGCTTCAGCTCGTGGCCATCGGCCGGCCGCAGAGTCGTCTTCAGATAACCGCTGGTCACCCGCTCACCGGTCCATGGCACGGTTTCGCCATTGCCGTCGGTATAGCTGTCGCGGTTGCGGTAGATGAGGTTGCCGATGATGTCGGCATCGTCGCTGAAACGATAGGCACCGGTAGTGCTGGTGGTGAAGCCGTCGCCATTGTCCTCATAGCCGAGCTTTTCGCTCAGCGCCCAGCGCTCGTCCTTTTTAAGGAAATCGCCGGCGTCCTTGGTCTCGAAGGAAACAACGCCGCCGATGCCGCCTGAACCATAGGCATTAGACACCGGGCCACGAATGACCGTGGCTTCCTTGATCAGGTCGGGTTCGACGTAGAACGAGCCAGAGCCGTGGCCGACGCGCCAGTAATCCTGCCGGGCGCCGTCGAGCGTTACGACGACGCGGCCATACTGCTCCAGGCCGCGAATGTTGATGGCGGTCGCCGGGTCGTCGCCATTCATCGATGCGGCGACGCCCGGCGTGGTGCGAAAGATGTCGGCGGCGGTGTCGGGCTGGATGCGGTCGAGTTCGTCCTGATCGATGGCGCTGATGGCGGCCATCGATTCGATCACCGCCGTCTTGATCATCGTCGCCGAGATGGTGATCACGTCGAGCATGGTCGCCGGCTGGTTCTGCGCGGGATTGGCCGGCGCCAGGCGGCCGGCCTTGGCGGCGGCCTTTTTCTCCTGGTCCTGTTCCTGCGCGTTGGCAAAAGGCACGGCGCAGAGGCCGAGCACGAAGGCGAGCGCGGTGCTCGCCATCAAGGTCGTGTTTGTTGTCGTTGTCATAGTCATGCAGCCCCCAAGCAAAAGCAAAACTGCTGGCGGTGGCTGAAGGGCCTTGGCTGGCATGATCGAGAATCCCTCGACCAGGCGGGTCGGGGCAGGGGTCACATATTAAAACATGATGACATAAGTCAACTTTAAATTTATAGCCGACCGTCATCGAGAAGCATTTGGCACGGGAGCAGCGGCATGGTCGGAAGTGTGGGCGATGGCAAGAGGATCGGCTGGTTGCAACCGGGCAGGATCGCGGCGGTGCTGCTTCTGGCGCTGTCGGTGCTGGCGCCTTCCTGCGGCTTCAAGGCGCTGGCCGCCGAGACGGTTGTCGATGCGCTGGGGCGAAGCGTCGTGCCGGGCGCGGCGACCCGAATCGTGACGCTCGGCTCCGACGTCACCGAGATCGTGCACGCGCTCGGCGCCGGCGAGCGGATCATCGCCGTCGATCGCGGCAGCAAATATCCGCCATCCGTAACCGGGAAGCCCAATGTCGGCTACCGCCGCCAGCTTTCGGTCGAGGGGCTGGCCAGCTTGCGTCCCGATCTGATCCTGGCGGCCGAGGACAGCGGGCCGCCGGAGGCGGTCGAGGTGCTGAAGTCGCTGGCGATCCCGATCGTCTTCGTCCCGCAGGACAACACCCCGCAAGGCATCGAGCGCAAGATCACACTGATCGCCGCCAGCCTTGGGCTCGAGGACAAGGGCAAGGTGGTTTCCACCGAGGTGCTCACCGCCTTTCAGACGGCAGCCGACCTGGCAGCAAATATTCCGCCGGAGCGGCGCAAGAAGGTGGTGTTCTTCCATGGCCTTGTGAAGCTGAGCGCAGCCGGTGCCGGCACCTCGGCCGACGCCATCATCCGCTACGCCGGCGGCCGCAACCCGATGGATGTCGTGCAGGGCTACAAGGCGGCATCAGAGGAAAAGCTGATCGAGATGGCGCCTGATGTCATCCTGATGATGAGCGACGGCAAGGGTGGCCCGACGCCCGAGCAGGTGTTCGGCAACCGCGCGCTGGCGGCAACGCCGGCGGCGGCCAACAAGGCGCTGGTCGTGCTTGACGGCGCCTACATGATCGGCTTCGGCCCGCGCACATCAGATGCGATCCGCGACCTGGCGAAGGCGCTCTATCCGGAAGGGGAATGACGTCGCGAAAATCGCAAGGCGTTTCGGCTGGGCAGTACCAATTCGTCGTCGAACCCGTTGCGCTTGATAAATCCTGTCCGTCCGGATTTCTCCGGATCGGCTTCCGCCCGAACAAACTTGGCGGCTCGGCCTGAAACATTGACACGATATTCTAAGCCGCGCGGTTGACCGTGAATGTGCTCTCCAGCCTATAATTATACTAAATTCATAGACTAACTGCGAACGTTCGAGGCGCTCGCACCTTGGCCTGTGAAAACCGGCTGCACAAAGGGAGCGCGCATCAATGCCGAAGACAGAGTCCAATCCGATCGACCTCGGCACCAGGGCGGCCGATTTCCTGCTGCCCGACGCGCAAGGCGTGCTGCACCGCCTCGTCGATTTCGACGCCAAGCCGGCCTTGCTCGTCGCCTTTATTTCCAACCGCTGCCCGTTCGTCGTGCTGATCCGTGAGCAGTTTGCCGTTTTCGCCAGGGATTATGCCGGCAAGGGGCTGCAAGTGGTGGCGATCAACGCCAATGACCATGAGGCGCATCCGGAGGAGACGCTGGCCCGCATCGGCGAAGAGGCCGAAAAATTCGGCTATTCCTTCCCCTATCTCAAGGATGCGTCGCAGCAGACGGCGAAAGCCTACGGCGCCGCCTGCACACCCGACTTCTTCCTGTTCGATGCCGACCGGCGGCTCGCCTATCACGGCCAGTTCGACGATGCGCGGCCGGGCAATGGCAAGCCGGTGACCGGTGCCGATCTGCGCGCAGCGGTCGAGACGGTGCTGGAG
>NZ_RZQI01000253.1:0-6994 GCF_003998335.1 Mesorhizobium sp. M7A.F.Ca.CA.002.05.1.1
GTGCTTTACGTGCCGATGAAGCATGTCGACGCCGAGGCCGGCACCATCACCTTCGACGACGAGGGCACCGAGACCACGCTTTCGATCACCGGCGGCCGCGTGAAGCTGCAGTGGAAGCCGGATTTCGGCATGCGCTGGGCAGCGCTTGGCGTCGATTTCGAAATGTTCGGCAAGGACCACCAGACCAATGCGGTGGTCTATGACCGTATCTGCAACATTCTGGGCGGACGGGCGCCGGAGCATTTCGTCTACGAACTGTTCCTCGACGAGAACGGCCAGAAGATCTCGAAGTCGAAGGGCAACGGGCTGACCATCGACGATTGGCTGACCTATGCGCCGACCGAAAGCCTCGGGCTCTACATGTACCAGCGGCCGCGGCAGGCCAAGAAGCTGTATTTCGACGTCATCCCGCGGGCCGTGGACGAATACTATACGTTCCTTGCCGCTTATCCCCGGCAGGACTGGAAGGAACGGCTGGGCAATCCGGTCTGGCATATGCATGATGGCAACCCGCCCGCGATCGACATGCCGGTGCCGTTCTCGCTGCTGCTCAATCTGGTCAGCGCCTCCAACGCGCAGAACAAGGATGTGCTGTGGGGGTTCATTTCACGTCATACGCAAGGCGTGACGCCAACGACGCATCCCGAGCTCGACCGGCTGGTCGGCCATGCGATCCGCTATTTCGACGATTTCGTGAAGCCGACGAAAACCTTCCGGCCCGCCGACGAGGTCGAGCGCGAGGCGCTGGCAGCCCTCGACGAAGCGCTTGGGGCGCTGCCGGCGGACGCCAATGGCGAAGCGATCCAGAACGCCTCGCTCAACGTCGCGCGCAGGATCGAGCGCTACCAGGATCATTCCAAGCAGAGCCCGGAAGGCGGCCCCGGCGTATCGGGCGCCTTCTTCCAGATGATCTATCAGGTGCTGATCGGCCAGGAGCGCGGCCCGCGCTTCGGCTCGTTCGCAGCGCTCTACGGCGTGGCCGAGACACGTGCGCTCATTGAGCGGGCGCTGGCTGGTCAGCTGGCTTGAGCACGCCGTCGACCTCTTCCAGGATCGAACCCGGCGCCTGAGGGGCCGGGCGTGGCGCGGCCGGCATCGCCGGCATGCCGGACAGATCGGGCGCCGATCCGAAAATGCCCTTCTTCGCCGTGCGCGCCTTGTCGCCGGCTTCGACATAGGGTCCGCCCTTGGCGGCGCGCGCCCAGCCGTTGTCGACCAGCCATTGGCCGATATCCTGATTGCCGATCCGGCATTCGGCGGCGATCAGGTCGCGGCCGCCCTGCGGCGGCACCGTGCAGACCACCGCGCGGCCGCGCAGGAAGGCGCGGAACGCCGTCCGCGCCCGGACACCGCACGGCCAGGGCTTGCCGTCCTCGCTGCAGGTCTCATCCTGCCTGACGATATCGATGCCGGAAACCGCGACCGAGTAACCCTTCGCCTCGATCAGGCCGGCGGCCGGCGCAACCGGCTGGAACAGCTTGGTGCCGTTCCAATCGTCGGGCATTTTCGGCTTGGGCGGCACAGCCAGCGCGAGTTTGCTCAACGGCTCGCGCGGCTCGACCCGTTCAAGCCCCTCGGCGGGCAGTTCCGGTGGCGCGACAATTTGGGGATCGATCGCCCTCGAATGCAGCGCCGGCTTTGGCGGCTGCGCGGCTGCTATGGCCGATGTGGCCGGCTCCTGCGGCACCGTCCCGGCAGCCTGCTGCGCCATCGTATCGGCGCCCGGATCAAGCTGGTCCACCGTGATGACGCTTTCACTCCCTTTCAACGTGCGACCGCCGGCGACGACCATGGCCGCCATCACCGGGACCATCAGAACCGCCAGGGCATGACGAAGGAGCCGCACCAGCTTGACCTACTGGCTAGCCCAGACAATCCGCGCCACCCATTCGACATCGCGCATGGGAATATCGCGGTCGGGATGATCGGGATTGAGCGAGACCAGCGCAATCGACTTGACGGTCTGGCGCTCGAGCACCTTGGCCATCACCTCGCCTGATGTGGTCTTGACGACGACGCGATCGCCCTTGCGGGTGACGGCGCCCGGTTCGACGATGAGGACGTCGCCATTGCGGTAGAGCGGCAGCATGGAATCGCCTTGCACCTGCAGCGCGTAGGAGCTCTCGGTCGATTGCGCCGGCAGTTCGATCAGATCCCAACCCTGCCCGACTGGAAAGCCGGCATCGTCGAAGAAGCCGCCGGCGCCGGCTTGGGCAAAGCCGAGCAACGGCACGGAGCTTCTGCGGGCGACCGAAGCGGCATGGCTGGTCGAAGCACCATTGCTGATCCCAGGCCGGCCTTCGATCAGACCGGTGAATTCGTCGAGTGAGGCGCCCGTCGCCTCGATGATCTTGGCCAGCGATTCGGTCGAGGGCCAGCGTGGTCGGCCATCCGACGACAAACGCTTCGACTTGTTGAAGGCAGTGGAATCGAGCCCCGCACGCTTGGCCAAACCCGAGGCCGAAAGCGAATAACGCTTGGCAAGAGCATCGATGGCAGCCCAGACTCGGTCGTGCGAGAGCATGCTCGCTCTCCTTCGGTGCAGGAAAAAATACCTTTCCCTTCTAGTCTTGGAATGTCGTTTTGTCCACCGGTCGTGAGTGGTTGCAAACGTTTCCGTCGATCGCGGAAAGTCCGACTACCGGGATCGACCGACACCCTTGGCCAAGCTGCGCAGACCCTGGTGCGATGTCATGAAAATCCGCTCCGTTTGCGTCGGTGGCCGCGGGTTCACGGCACGACCAAGTGCCGCAACGACCTCGCCAATCTCAAGAAAGTTGCGAGCCTTGCGATCGTAGACGCCGGCTGTCGTCAGGATCAACGCGGCCGTCTCGCCATTGTCGAGGACGAAGCGGTGCTTGCCTACAACCTGGGTGCCTTCCCAGGTCTCGATCGAGGACACCACTTCGAAGCGGCGCCACAGCCTGATCTCGCGTGCATAGACCGCTTGCAGTCCGCCCATCATCGGCGCCCAGCCATTCTTCCTTGCCAGCGTGATGAGGCCTGCACGAACAAACAGGTCGATGCGGCCGAGATCGGCCAGCATCATGTAGCGCGCATTGTTGAGATGGATGTTGAAATCGATGTCGGTCGGCAGGCAGCGGAAAGCCAGCCGGCCTTCGCCGCCCATCACATAGGGGCCACGGCTGCGTGCCGTGGCCATCATGCGCACCATGCGCGCCCAGACATACATTACAGCGCCCCATGTCCTCTTGGACGCGCAAAGGTCGCTGCAAGACGCTTGATTTTGCCCATGCGTCAGGCTGCCTGCTTCACGTCGCCTTTCGCATAGGGATCGAAGCGCTGGTAGAAGGTCTCGCCTTTCTCGGCCATGTCGAGCAGCAGCTTGGGTGCCTTGAACTCGGCGCCGTATTTCTTCTGCAGGTTCTTGGCGATCTTCACGAACGCCTTGGCGCCGATGCCGTCGATGTAGGACAGCGCACCGCCGGTGTAGGGCGCGAAGCCGAAAGCGAGGATCGAGCCGACATCGGCCTCGCGCGGGTCGGTGACGATGCCTTCTTCCATCACCCGCGCCGCTTCCAGCGCGATGGTGACCAGCAGCCGCTGCTGCAGTTCCTCATAATCGACCTTCTCGGGTGCAAGCTGCGGATAGAGCTCCCTAAGGCCCGGCCATAACTTCTTCTTGGCGGGCTTTGCCGGGTAATCGTAAAAACCCTTGCCGTTCTTGCGGCCGAAGCGGCCGTGATCGTCGACCATGGCGTTGATCAGCGCCATCTGCTTGGGATCGACCGCCTTGTCGCCCAGATCCCTGATGGTCTGCTTCATGATCTTCTGGGCAAGGTCGATGGCCGTCTCGTCGGTCAGCGCCAGGGGGCCGACCGGCATGCCGGCCGCCTTCGCTGCATTCTCGATCATCGGCGCGGGAACGCCCTCGATCAGCATCTTGTAGGCTTCCGACATGTAGCGCAGCACGCAGCGATTGACGTAGAAGCCGCGCGTGTCGTTGACGACGATCGGCGTCTTCTTGATGGCGCGAACGAAGTCGATGGCGGTGGCCAGCGCCTTGTCTCCGGTCTTCTTGCCCAAAATGATCTCGACCAGCATCATCTTGTCGACCGGCGAGAAGAAATGGATGCCGATAAAGTTTTTCGGCCGCGCCGAATTCTTCGCCAGGCCGGTGATCGGGATGGTGGAGGTGTTCGACGCGAAGATCGCCGATGGCTTCAGCACGGCCTCGGCCTGTTCGGTGGCGCTCTTCTTCACGCTCGAATCCTCGAAAACGGCCTCGACCACCAGATCGCAGCCGGCAAGGTCGGCATAGTCCGCCGTCGGCGTGATCAGCGACAGCAGTTTGTCCTTGTCCTCCGGCTTGGCGCGGCCCTTCTTGACCTGATCCGAGATCAGGCCGTCGGAATGCGCCTTGCCCTTGGCAGCCGACTCCAGATCACGGTCGAGCAGCACCACCGGGATGCCGGCCTTGGCGGTGACATAGGCGATGCCCGCGCCCATGAAGCCGGCGCCGAGAATGCCGATCTTCTTGAATTTGGTTTCGGGCACGCCGGCCGGGCGGCGGGCGCCCTTGTTCAGTTCCTGCAGCGACACGAACAACGAGCGGATCATCGCCGCCGCCTCCCTCGTCTGCATGATCTCGGTGAAATAGCGCTGCTCGATGCGCAAACCGGTGTCGAACGGCACCAGCAGGCCTTCATAGACGCATTTGAGGATCGCGGCGGCGGCCGGATAGTTGCCGTAAGTCTCACGACGCAGGATGGCGATGGCCGGCGGCCACAGATTGAAGCCGGCGGGCGAATAGATCTGGCCGCCGGGCAGCTTGAAACCTTTCTCGTCCCATGGCGCCACCGGCTTCAGGCCATTCCTGATCATCGCCTTGGCGGTCTCGACGAGCCTGGCCGGCTCGGCGATCTCATGGATCAGGCCCATAGACTTGGCCTTCTGCGGCGACAGTGTCTGGCCCGAGGTCAGCATCTGCAGCGCCTGCTGCTGATCGGTCAGCCGCGGCACGCGCTGGGTGCCGCCGGCGCCCGGGAAGATGCCGATCTTCACCTCGGGAAGTGCCATCTTCACCTTGTCGCTATCGGCGGCGACACGGCCGTGGCAGGCGAGCGACAATTCGAAGGCGCCGCCCATGCAGGTGCCGTTGATCGCCGACACCCACGGCTTTCCGCAAGTTTCCAGCTTGCGGAACAGGCCGGTCATCATGCCGGCATTGTCGAACAGCGCCTTGGTCGCCCTTTCGGCGTCCTTGCCCTTTTCCGCGGCGAAGGTCGTCAGCATCTTCTGCAACAGGGTAATGTCGGCACCGCCGGAGAAGGTGTCCTTGCCGGAGGTGATCACGGCGCCCTTGATGGCGGCGTCACCAGCCACCTTGTCGACAATGGCGTTCAATTCTCGCATCGCCTCTTCGGTGAAAACGTTCATCGAGCGGCCAGGCATGTCCCAGGTGACCAGCGCAATGCCGTCGGCGTCGATGTCGAGGGTGAAATTGGTGTAGCTCATCGTTTCTCTCCCCGTCAGACGCGTTCGATGATGGTTGCGGTTCCCATGCCGGCGCCGATGCACAGCGTCACCAGAGCCGTGTTGAGATCGCGGCGCTCGAGTTCGTCCAGCACCGTGCCGAAGATCATCGCGCCGGTGGCGCCGAGCGGATGACCCATGGCGATAGCGCCGCCATTGACGTTGATCCTGTCGTGATCGATGTCGAACGCCTGCATGTAGCGCAGCACCACCGAAGCGAAGGCTTCGTTGAGCTCGAACAGGTCGATGTCCGAGAGCTTCATCTTGGCGCGCTTCAACAGCTTCTCGGTGACGTCGACCGGGCCGGTCAGCATCAGCACCGGCTCGGAGCCGATGTTGGCGAAGGTACGAATGCGCGCGCGCGGCTTCAGCCCCATCGCCTTGCCGGCTTTCTTCGAACCGAGCAGCACGGCGGCGGCGCCGTCGACGATGCCGGACGAATTGCCGGCATGATGGACGTGATTGACCTCTTCCACCTCGGGATGCTTCTGCACGGCGACGGCATCGAAGCCGCCCATTTCGCCTGGCATGACGAAGGACGGGTTGAGCGAGGCCAGCGACTGCATGTCGGTCGACGGGCGCATATGTTCGTCATGGTCGAGGATGGTCAGGCCGTTCTGGTCCTTGATCGGGACGACGGAATTCTTGAAGCGGCCATCGGCCCAGGATTTGGCGGCGCGCTTCTGGCTCTCGACCGCATAGGCGTCGACGTCGTCTCTGCTGAAGCCGTATTTGGTGGCGATCAGGTCGGCCGAGATGCCTTGCGGCACGAACCAGCCGGGCAGGCCGACCGAAGGATCCATGAACCAGGCGCCGCCCGAGGCGCCCATGCCGACACGCGACATCGATTCGACGCCGCCGGCAATGACGATCTCATCGGCGCCCTGGGCGATCTTGGCGGCGCCGAAATTGATGGCGTCGAGCCCGGAAGCGCAGAAGCGTGAGATCTGCATGCCGGGCGCCTTGGTGTCGTAGCCGGCCTCGAAGGCGGCGGCGCGCGGAATGACCGAACCGGCTTCGCCGACCGGATCGACGCAGCCGAAGATGATGTCATCGACAGTGCCGGTGTCGAGCCCATTGCGATCGCGCAGCGCCTCAAGCGTCTTGGCGGCAAGCCGCACCGCCGGCACCTCGTGCAGCGATCCGTCCTTCTTGCCCTTGCCGCGCGGTGTGCGCACGGCGTCATAGACATAAGCTTCAGCCATTTGCTTGCTCCTTAGGTTTGCCTGATGTCGCTCTCAGAGAGAGCGGCCGATCAGCAATTTCATGATCTCGTTGGTGCCGCCGTAGATGCGCTGGACGCGGGCGTCGCGGAACATGCGGGCGATCGGGTATTCATTCATGTAGCCATAGCCGCCATGCAGTTGAAGGCATTCGTCGACGACTTTTCCCTGCAGGTCGCTGAGCCAGTACTTGGCCATCGACGCGGTCACAGGATCGAGGCCGCCGGCGATGTGGCGGGTGACGCGATTATTTTTGGAGACGCCGCCGGCGGGGG
>NZ_RZQI01000254.1:0-6981 GCF_003998335.1 Mesorhizobium sp. M7A.F.Ca.CA.002.05.1.1
TTGCAGGGCGGCGGGATATTGCGCGAGGCCGACCAGCCGGTGTGGCGCGATCCCGACACCGGCTATGTCAGGCGGCATCTTTCGCCGGCTGGCGATATGCCGCTGGAACTGATCAAGGTGCATCTGCCGGCGGGCGCCAAGGTCAGTTTTCCGGCCGCTTCATACGCCTTCATCAAGCAGCAGATATGGCTGATTTCCGGGCGGCTCGAATTCATCGAAGGTGAGACAGTGCACAAGCTTGTATCAGGCGACTGCCTGGCGCTCGGGGCGCCGTCGGACTGCACCTTCCACGCCCTCGAGCCCGGCGCCGACTATCTCGTCGCGCTGGTCAGGGGCTGACACAATGGCAAGAAGACCAAAGCGCTCCCACAATGGGGGGCCGCCTCTCGATGAGTACAAGGGCCCGCCATGGGGCAAGGGCGATCCCTACATCTTCCTTGCCTGGCAGGCCGCTCATGCCAAGGCGTGGAAGGCGCCGAGCCACGAGGTGATGCTGCTGCGCATGGACAGAGCCGAGCGGCTTGGCCTGACCTATGAGGAGTACACGCTCGAGATACTCGAGCGCGGGCGGCATCTCGGGCACGAAGACGCCGACCGCATCAGCGCCATCAAGGCGGCGCGAAAGCGACGCCGCGCGCACCGTCTGGACTGACAGCAATGCGCCCGCTTCTATTGCAATCACAGGATATCCTGCACATGAACTCGATCGAGATCGCACCCCTGAACCCGACTGCCGAAACGCAGGACATGCTGGCCGAATTGCTGGTCGCAACGGTGGCGGCCGGCGGTTCGGTCAGCTTCATGCATCCGTTGGCGCCGCAGGCGGCAAGGACGTTCTGGGAGAAGTCGCTGGCCGCGGCGGCAAGGGGCGAAAGATCGGTGCTTGGCGCCTGGGACGGCAAAAACCTCGTCGGCACCGTGACCTTGCTGCTCGATTGTCCGCCCAACCAGCCGCACCGGGCCGAGATCGCCAAGCTGATGACATCAGTCGATTACCGGGGCAGGGGTGTGGGAACGCGCCTGATGCGAGCCGCCGAGAGCCTCGCCCTGGAGAAGGGCCGCACGCTGCTGGTTCTGGACACGGCGACCGAGGAGGGCGCCTCAGGCCTCTATGAGCGGTTGGGCTTCACGCTGGCCGGTGAGATACCGGACTATGCCCTGAAGCCGCATGGCGGGCTGACCGGCACGTTGATCTACTGGAAGCGGATCGGGCCAATCTCATAACCAGTCATGCCGGCGCGGAGAGGCGCAGGAGCAGCCATTGGCGGAAATCCTGTTCGGCTCCGGTCAGGCGTGCTGTCGACGCCCTGGTCAGGAAATGCCCCGATGTGCTGGAAAGTTCATAGTCGGAAAGCCTGACCAGCGTCTTGCTGTCGAGCGCCGCATCGACCAGCGGCCGCGAGCCCAAGAGCACGCCGGCGCTGGCGCTCGCCGCCTCCATGGCGGTGACGAAACTGTCGAAGCGGTGCGATCGTCTGGGATGGCCAGCCAGTCCAGCGGCGGCGAACCATTCCGCCCACATCTCGCGCGCGCCGGCGACCAGAAGCAGCGGCAGGGAAGGCCAGTCGTCGTCGCCGGCGAGCGCAGGTGCGGCCACCGGCACGAGCCGCTCGGCGGTCAGTCTGTCGGCTTCGCGTCCGGGGAACGATCCGTTGCCGAAGCGGATGTCGAGCACCGAGCCCGGCAGATCGTAGTCGGCAGGGCGATGGATCGTCACCAGATCGAGTTGGATGCGCGGCAGTGCCTTGGCGAGATCTGGCAGCGCCGGAACCAGCATGAGCAAGGCAAAGGAGATCGGCGCCCGGATGGTCACGGTCTGGACGGCACGCGGCTCGAACAGTTCCGCGGTGCTGTTGCCGATGGTGGCGAAGGCCGACTGGATGTGAGGCAAGTAGGCCGCACCCTCCGGCGACAGTGCAACGCCCCGCGCCAGCCGCGAAAACAAACGTGTCTTGAGCCGCTCCTCGAGAAACCGGATGTGCTGGCTGACGGCTGCCTGGGTGAGACCGAGCTCGGCTGCCGCCGCGGTGAAATTCGACAGCCGCGCCGCCGCCTCGAAACTGCGCAGCCAGTCCAGAGGCGGCACGGGTGTATTTGTACGAGCCATTAGTATTCTGCGGTCATTGGCTAAAAAATGATAATTTGAGTTATGCCTGTCGCGCGATCAACATGCAATCGAAACCCTGCGGATCAGGCTGCGGGGGACGCAATGAACAGGAACGGATCTCCATGCTCACCCACGCGCTGATCGGCGACGAAGGCAGAACAATCGACCTTGGCTGGCAGGACGGGTCGCGCAGCCGTTTTCATGCCATGTGGCTGCGCGACAATGCGCTGGACGACAAGACGCGCAGCGCCGGCAATGGTCAACGGCTCATCACCATTCTCGACATTCCCGCCAACACCAGGATCGGCGCCGCGTCGATCAAAGGCGGCGCCCTGGAAGTCAGCTTCGTGCCCGAGCAGAAGACGGTCAGCTTTCCCGCGGCATGGCTGAGCGCCAATGCCTATGATCGTGACGCAGGCCGCCAGCCGGGCTGGACAGGCGAGGCCACCGTGCGATGGACCAAGGCCTCGATGCAGAATTCGGTACCGCGCGCCGGCTATGTTGCGGCCAGCCGCGATCGTGCTGTGCTGGGGCAATGGCTGTCGGCGGTGAAAACCTATGGCTTCGCGGTGATGGACGATCTGCCGACCGAATCCGGGGCGCTGTGCAAAGTATCCGATCTGTTCGGCTACATCAGGGAGACCAATTACGGGCGCTGGTTCGAAGTGCGCGCCGAGGTCAATCCGAACAATCTCGCCTACACGAATCTCGGCCTCCAGGCACACACCGACAACCCCTATCGCGACCCTGTGCCGACGCTGCAGATCCTGTCCTGCATCGAGAATACGGTTGAGGGCGGCGAGTCCAGTGTCGTCGATGGGTTTGCCGTCGCGGCTGCGCTGCAGGCTGAGAACCCGGAAGGCTTCCGGCTGCTGAGCTCATGCCCGGCGCGCTTCGAATATGCCGGCTCTTCCGGCGTGCGGCTGCAGGCGAAGCGGCCGATGATCGAGCTCGGGCCCGATGGCGAGCTGATTTGCATCCGCTTCAACAACCGCTCCCTGGCGCCGACGGTCGACGTGCCGTTCAGCGATATGGAAGCGTACTACGCCGCCTATCGCCGGTTCGCGGAACTGATCGAGGATCCATCCTTCGAGGTGACGTTCAAGCTCGAAGCGGGGCAGGCGTTCATCGTCGACAACACCCGCGTCATGCATGCCCGCAAGGCGTTTTCCGGTACCGGTAAGCGCTGGCTGCAGGGCTGTTACGCAGACAAGGACGGTCTGCTGTCGACGCTCGCGGCGATCGAGCATGGGTTCAAGGAGGCGGCGGAATGAGCGGCCAGGATTTGAACGCGGACACCATCGTCGAGTTCATCGCCGACATCTTCGAGCGCCGGGGTGCCGAATCCTATCTCGGCGAACCCGTCACCATGTCGGAGCACATGCTGCAGGGCGCCTGGTTCGCCGAGCAGGACGGCGCGCCGGACGAGCTGGTGGCGGCGGCGCTGCTGCACGACATCGGCCACTACACCAGCGAGTTCGGCACCTATTCGCCCGAGGATGTCGAGGACAAGCATCATGACGAGGCCGGTGGCGAGGTGCTGGCGCCGTTCTTTCCGCCGGTCATCGTCGAATGCGTCAGGCTGCATGTCGCGGCCAAGCGCTATCTCTGCGCCACCGACCCGACCTATTTCGGCAGGCTGTCGCAGGCCTCGGTGCACACGCTGTCGCTGCAGGGCGGGCCGATGAGCGCCGATGAAGTGGCCGAGTTCCGCAAGAACCCGTTCCACGAGGAAGCGGTCCGGGTCCGCATCTGGGACGAGAGCGGCAAGATCGCCAACATGAAGACACGGGCGTTTCGCGATTACGTGCCGCTGCTGCAGCGGGTGGTGACACAGTTCGCCGCGGGTAAGCCGGCGTAATTCCCTCGAAGGAAGGAGGCAGGGTGCAAGCCATGCCTCCTTCCTTTTTTACTCCGCAGGAATGGCGCTCGCCTATCCCTTGTGGTGCACCTGCTGCAGGCCGTAGACCGGCGTCGCCAAGCCGGCCTGCCTGGCTTTCAACTGCAGCGCCAGGAACTGCGAATAGTGTCGTGATTGGTGCAGATTGCCGCCGTGGAACCACAGCGCCTCCTGTTGCGTCGGCTTCCACATGTTGCGCAGCTCACCTTCCCAGGGGCCGGGATCCTTGGTGGTGTTCGAGCCGAGGCCCCAGCATTTGCCGACCTTGTCCGCGGTCTCGCGCGATATCAGATCGGCGGCCCAGCCGTTCATCGAGCCGTAGCCGGTGGCGTAGACGATGAGGTCCGCAGGCAGTTCCGACCCGTCGCTGAGCAGAACCGAGTGCTGCTTGATCTCTTCGACGTCGACGCCGCTCTTCAGCTTGATCGAACCATCGATAACCAGCTGCGAGGCGCCAACATCGATGTAATAGCCAGAGCCGCGCCTTAGGTACTTCATGAACAGGCCGGACTCGTCGTCGCCCCAGTCGAGCATGAAACCGGCCTTTTCCAGTCCCTTGTAGAACGCCGCATCGCGTTTCTTCATCTCGGCATAGGCCGGGATCTGGAACTCGTGCAGGATCTTGTAAGGCAGCGAAGCGAAGATGAGATCGGCCTTGGCGGTGGTGATGCCATTCTGCAGCGCCTGCTCCGAATAGAGCGAACCCAGTCCGATTTCCATCAACGTGTCGGACCTGGAGATATGGGTACTCGAGCGCTGCACCATGGTCACGTCGGCACCAGCTTCCCAAAGTGCGGCAGCGATGTCATGGGCGGAATTGTTGGATCCGATGACAACGGCCTTTTTGCCGGCATAGGCGTCGGGACCCGGATGCTTCGACGAGTGGTGCTGGTCACCCTTGAAGGTTTCCATGCCCTTGAATTTCGGCAGATTGGCCTTGCCGGACTGTCCGGTTGCCAGCACCAGCTGCTTGGGCTTCAGCGTGATGTCCTTGCCGTCGCGGTGGACGACGACGGTCCATTCCTTCGTCTTGTCGTCATAGGACGCACTTTTGGCCTCGGTCGAGGACCAGTAATTCAGCTCCATCACCTTGGCGTACATTTCCAGCCAGTCGCCGATCTTGTCCTTGGGCGAGAAGACCGGCCAGTTCTTGGGGAAATCGATATAGGGCAGATGGTCGTACCAGACCGGGTCATGCAGGCAGAGCGATTTGTAGCGCTTGCGCCAGCTGTCGCCGGCACGCTCGTTCTTCTCGATGATGATGGTGGGCACGCCAAGCTGCCGCAGCCGCGCGCCGAGCGCGATGCCGCCCTGGCCGCCACCGATGATCACCGTATAGGGCTGCGTCTTGAAGCCGAGCTCGGCGGCTTCCCTCTCGCGTTCTTCTTTCCATGTCGGACGGTTCTTGCCCGAGCCGTGCCTGGCGCCCATCGGCCGCGCAAAGCCTGCCGGCTCCTCGTGGCCTTTCAGTTCGGCCATGGTGGTCAGCAGCGTCCAGATCTTGCCGTCCTTCAGCCTGATATGGCCGAAGCCGCGCGCCACTTCCGTCTCGAAGCTGATCCAGCCCTCGATCAACCCGTCGCTCTCCGTCGCGTCCTCGCCCTTGGCGATGGCGAAGTGCGACGGCCTGGTTTTCGACAATTGGTTTTTCAGCATGTCGCGGACCTGGTCGCGGCCTTCCATGGTCTTGATGTTCCAGGTGAAGGTAACGAGGTCGCGCCAGTAGCAATCATCTTGAAAGCAATCGACCGCCTTCTCGATGTCATTGGCAGCAAGCGCGGCGCCGAATTGATCGAGCAGGTCGGACAGTTTCTTGCTAGGGGCCGTGTTCTTGCTAGAGGGCTTGTCGAGCATCAGGTTTCCTCCCGTGAAATCCAGATCGTCATGGTGGTCGCTCCGCCGGGCTTGCCGCCGGACGATCAAGTATCGTCAGAGATGGTGGCCCTCGTCACGCCCCACCATAGTTTCCAGCGATTTCAATGGTCTATCCTAGAAATGAGATCGCCAGGCGGTTTCGGAATCGCCCGGGCGCCGGAAACGAACGTTCCATTTGTGAATGCCGCGCCGGTCGCGCAAAATTGATGGTCAAATGCCGCAATGCGGTCACCCGGGCCGATGACAACCGATCGGTGAGAAGCCGGGAAGCGGTGGCGGGCAACAGGGCGGTTCCCGGGATTTTCTGGATGCGGAACTCTGGAGCCCGTTATGATCATCATACCTTTCATCCAAGCGTCTTCATGTCGCTCCCTTGGCCGGCGTGGACGCGCAGCAGCAATGGCCGCGGTCATGGCCTTGAGCGCGACCCTGACCGGCCCGCTGGTGCTGCCCGGAACGCAGGCGCATGCGGCGGAAATTGCCGTCACCGTCCGCGAAAGGCTTTCGAATTATGGCGGATGGCGAACCTCGGCCCGATTCGGCGATGTCTGGGTTCCCTCGGTCCGTACCGAATGGCGGCCGTACACCGAAGGCAGGTGGGTCTGGACCGACGATGGCTGGTACTGGCAGTCCACCGAGCCATTCGGCGATGTCGTCTATCACTATGGCCGCTGGGCGTATGATCCCGATTTCGGCTGGGTGTGGATCGCCGGCGATCAATGGGCGCCAGCCTGGGTGGTGTGGCGTCAGGGCGGCAATGATGTCGGCTGGGCTCCAGCGCCGCCCGACGTCGGTGTCGCCTTCGACGACGCCTGGTGGTGTTTCGTGCCTGTGGCGGCGATCGGCGCGGTCGATCTGGTCAGGATGGTGCGGCCGGTGCAGGAGAACGTCGTCATCATGCGCAACACGACGATCATCAACCAGACGGTCGTGGTCAACAATGCACCGCGCGTGCGACTTGGCAATCAGGTCGTTGCAATCAATGCCGGACCCCGGCTGCAGCAACTCCCGAAGCCCGTCATCGAATCGATCAAGGCGGCAAAACTGGTTCCGCCTCGCAAAGGCGTGTTTGCCAGTGCACGGCTCGATGTTTCCAGGG
>NZ_RZQI01000255.1:0-6963 GCF_003998335.1 Mesorhizobium sp. M7A.F.Ca.CA.002.05.1.1
GTTCCAGCGATACCGTCCCGGACGCGATCAGCGCCGCATCGGCTTTGCCGAAAGCCTGCCATTTGCGCTGGGAATCGACGATGATCTCAGGCTTTTCATCCCAGCGGTTGACGGAGGATTTGACGAGCTCGGCGACATGCGGAACGGTCGGCAGCAGCAGCCGCAGGCGGTGGCCACGCGCACGCAGAATCGACACCGTCTCGCCGAACGGGTCGAGCAGCCGCCGTACCTCGCCACGCCGCGAACCGGGCAGGACGAGCAGGGTCTTGACGCGATCAGGAGAAAGGTCGCGCGGTAGTTCCTGCGCCTTGGCTGCGGCCAGCAAACCCGCATCGTGGGTCAGGCGATGCCCGACATAGGTGCCCGGTGGCCCGCCGAGCCGCTCGAGCTCCTTGACCTCGAACGGCAGGATGCAGAGGATGTGGTCGACATAGGGCTTCATCGCCACCGCCCTGCCCGGCCGCCACGCCCACACGCTCGGGCAGACATAGTGGATGATCGGAATCGACGGGTTGGCCGCACGCACCTTTTTGGCGACGCGCAACGAAAAGTCCGGACTGTCGATGGTGACCATGCAGTCCGGCTTTTCGTCGGCAACGGTCTTGGACAGTTGGCTGATCCGCCGCATCAGGCGCGGCAGGTCGCGTAGAACGGCGCTGAACCCCATCAGGGCGATCTCGCCGGCATCGAATGGCGAGACCAGTCCCAGCGCCTGCAAATGACGGCCGCCGAGGCCGACGAGTTGCACCTCGCGCCCCACAGCCTGGCTGAGCGAGCGCACTATGTCGGCACCGAGCAGGTCGCCAGACTCCTCTCCGGCAACGATTGCGATCTTCAATGCCCTGTCAGCCATTGCGCGGCTCCGTGGCGGCACGCAGGCCAAGGACGAACAGGCCAAGTGCATTGGCGCGCGCGATGGTTTCAGGACCTTCGAGGATCAGCGAGCGTCCCGCCTCGACGGCAATGCCGGCGAGTCCGGCCGCGTGCGCTGCCTCGACCGTCTGCGGACCGATGGATGGAAGATCGGCGCGCAGTTCCTGACCGGGCTTGGCGCACTTGACGAGGACGCCGCGGGTCTTGCCCGCAATACGGCCGTGGCCGCGCAGCAGCTTCGCACGATCAAGCAGGCCGGCTGTTCCTTCGATGCCTTCCAGCGCGATTGCCCGGCCGCCAACCGCGATCGCCGCCTGGCCGACATCCAGCGCCCCGATGGCCTTTGCTGCCGCAAGGCCTGCCTCAATATCGCGCCAGTCCAATTTTCGCGGTTCGGCCTTGGTCAGCACGCCTTCGGCGGCGACAAGATTCGGCACTACTTCGTGGGCGCCAACGACCTTTACTCCGCGCGCTTCGAGGCCTCGTGCCAAGACCTTCAGAAGACCATCGTCGCCACGCGCGAGCGCCATGACGACCAAAGGAATCACCGCGAGCAGGCTGAGACTGGGGCGCAGCGCAAGCAATCGCGGCCGGCGCTTGATCTCGCCTGCAAGCACCAGATGGGTGATCCGGTGCCGCCGCAGCAAAGGGACGAGCGAGCCTATACCTTCCAGAGCGAGGCTTTCGTGATCGTATCGGGAGAGTTCCGCGATGCGGTCGACCTCGCCTTCCATCAGGATGACGAAGGGCGGATAACCTTGTTCAGCCGAACCGGCCGCGACTTCGACCGGCAGACTGCCGCCGCCGGCAATGATGCCGACCCTGGAGCCCGGCGGAAGATCAAGACGCGCAGCCGCTGTCTCAGTCTTCGTCATCGACATCGTCGCCATCGCCGCCCTTGAGCGACGGCACAGCATAATGCCGCTTGCCGCGACTGCTGATGAAATCGATGATCTTCATGGCGGTCGGCGACGACGCGAACTCCGCCTTGGCGAACTCGATGTTCTCGCCAACGGTGCGGGAACGATCGAAGATCATCCTGTAAGCCTTGCGCAGTACAAGGATTTCGGACCTTGGCAGGCCGGAGCGCTTGAGGCCGATGATGTTGAGGCCGCGTAGGCTGGCGCGGTTGCCGACCGCTATGGCAAAGGGGATGACATCGCCGACGATCGCGGAGCAGCCGCCGAGAAAGGCGTTGTCGCCGATGCGGACAAACTGATGCACTGCGGTCAGGCCGCCGATATAGACATTGTTGCCGACCTCGCAGTGGCCGCCCAGCGTTGCACCATTGGCGAACGTCGCATTGTTGCCGACGACGCAATCATGGGCGATATGGGCGTAGGCAAGGAAATTGCCATTGTCGCCGACCGTCGTCTCGCCGCGGCTGGAATCGGTGCCGAGATGCATGGTCACGCCTTCGCGGATCGTGCAGTTCCTGCCGATGACCAAGGTGGTGCGACCGCCCTTGTGCTTGGTGTTCTGCGGCGGTGCGCCCAATGTCGCCATCGGATAGACCTTGGTCGAGGCACCGATCGACGTCGCGCCCATCACCGAGACATGACTGACCAGTTCGACGTCGTCGCCGATCACCACATCGGCACCGACATGGCAGAACGGCCCGATGCGTGCACCTTGGCCGATTTGGGCGCCTTCCTCGACAATGGAGGACGCATGAATGGATGTCTTGATTTTCATAAGCACTCGATCGTCAGTCGCTGGTGACCATCATGGCTGAAATCTCGGCCTCGGCCGCCTTGGCGCCGTCGACCATGGCTTCACAAGCGAATTTGAGCAGGTTGCCGCGTTTCTTGATTTTCTTGACATGGATCTTCAACTGGTCGCCGGGAACCACCGGTTTGCGGAATTTGGCGTTGTCGATGGTCAGGAAATAGACCAGCGACGGCTTTTCGGTACCCAGGCTGCGGATACAGATGGCGCCGGCCGTCTGCGCCATCGCCTCGACGATGAGCACACCCGGCATGACCGGCTGCTCAGGGAAATGGCCCTGAAAATGCGGCTCGTTTATGGTCACGTTCTTGATGCCGACGGCGGATTCGTCGCCATCGATGTCGACGATACGATCGATCATCAGGAACGGATAGCGGTGCGGCAGGAGCTTCATCAGCCCCATAATGTCGACTGCCTCCAGCGTCGTCGACGCGATCATGTCAGCCATTGCCTCCCTCGCCCTGTTTGCGGGTCCTGGCGAGCTTGCGCAGCATGGCTATCTCCCGCATGGCTTCCGCCATCGGCTGTGCCGGATAGCCGCCCCAGATCTCGCCTGCAGGGACATTGCTCATAAATCCACTTCTTGCGGCAAGCTTGGCCCCTGTCCCTATGGTCAGGTGATCCGCAAGCCCGACGCCGCCGCCCATGGTGACATTGTCACCCACGACCACAGAACCCGAAATACCCGAAAGCCCGGCTATTATGCAATTGCGGCCGATGCGGACGTTATGGGCGATCTGCACGAGATTGTCGATCTTGGTGCCCTGGCCGATGATCGTATCGGACATGGCGCCGCGATCGACGGTGGTGTTGGAGCCGATCTCGACATCATCCTGAATAACGACACGGCCGATCTGCGGCACGCGTTCTGGACCCTTGGCCCCGCCGACGAACCCAAAACCATCCTGGCCTATCCTCGCGCCGCCATGAATGATGACGCGATTGCCGATCAAGGCATACTGGATGCTGGCTCCTGGACCGACATAGCCGTCGCGGCCGATCTGGCAGGATTGTCCAATAACCGCATTTGGGGCGATGACGGTGCCGCTGCCGATCGAAGCACCTGGCCCGATCACCGCGCCGGCCTCGATGACGGCACCGGCTTCGACATGCGCGGTCGCATCGACATGAGCGTGCGGCGAGACGCCGGTTTCACTGGTCATTGGCCCTGGTGTCGCCGCCCTCGGAAACAGCAGACGCCCGATCAGCGCGAAGGCCTGTTGCGGACGCGGATGAATGAGAACGGCAACGCTTGCCGGCGCCTTGCCGGCAAATTCCGCCGGGCACAGGACCGCGGCTGCCCGCAGCGACGGCATCAGCGCGGAATTACGCTTGCCATCGACAAAGACGAGCGCATTCTCGCCGCCCTCGCTGGCAGGCGCGAGTGCTTCGATCGAAATATCGGAGTGGCCGGAATCGACGAGCACCGAGCCGGTCAGATTCGCGACTTCGCCCGCCGTATACCGGCGTGATGGCGCGAAGAACACCGGATCGGTCATTCCAGAAGCTATATCCAGCTAGGTCGGAACATTTCTCCCGGACCCTGAGGACCCGGGAGCATCGTTGGCCGCCGATCAGAAGCGGGTCGATATGCCGAAGTTGAATTCCTGCACGTCGTCGCGCGCTTCCTTCTTGACCGGGATCGCATAGTCGATACGGATCGGACCGAATGGCGATGCCCACATCAGGCCGAGGCCGACCGAGGCACGCAACTTCATGCCGACCGAGTCCTGAGTGACGCCAGCGGTGTCGACCTTGCTTCCATAGAGCGTTGCCGCGTCCGCGAAGACCGCGCCACGCAAGCCAAAGCTCTCCGGAATGACCGGGAGCGGGAACTGGGCCTCTGCCGACGCATTGAAATAGGTCGTGCCGCCGAGATGGTCGCCAGTAGCAGTATCGACAGGACCGATGCCGCCATAGGCGAAGCCACGGATCATGCGATCGGTGCTCTGGAACTGATCGAAAATCCGCAGACCATCGCTGCCGTATCCTTCAACATGGCCAGCGCCACCTGAAATGAGCCCGACCAGGTCGTACTGCTCCGACAGCGTCTGGTAGATGCTGCCGCGGCCCGTGACTTTCACGAACTTGGCATCACCACCGAGGCCTGCGACTTCCACGGTCGTGGTGGCATAGATACCCTCGTGCGGGCTCTTCATATCGTCGATGGTGTTGTAGACCAGCCCGAGGCTGACCGACGACTTGATCCAAGGGCTTTGTTCGATGCCGTCCAGGATAGCCGTGGAAACACTGCAACCGGGATCAGGAACCCCGTCGCCATTTGCATCGCAGCTGTCATCCAGCTCATATTTCTCTTGCGAGATGTTGTACGCCAACTGGGTCGAGATGCTGTCGGTGATCGGCAGACCGAAGCGCACCGTCGCACCCGTGGTATCGCTGTCGTAGTTGTCGTATTCCCTGGTCGACTTGAAGATGTCGAAGCCGGCGGCGATGCGCCGTCCGAGGAAATAAGGCTCGGTGAAGGACAGGCTGTAGTCGCGTGAATTCTTGCCGCCGCCCGCCGACAGCTTGATGAACTGGCCACGACCGAGGAAGTTGCGCTCGGTCACCGATCCTTCGACCGACGGACCGGCCGTGTCGCCACCGGTCGAATAACCAGCGCCCACCGAGAACTCGCCGGTCGATTTCTCGACCACATCGACCACCAGAACGACCTGGTCAGGCTGCGAGCCCGGCACGGTCGAGATGTCGACTTTCTCAAAGTAATTCAGGTTTTCCAGGCGCTTCTTCGCGCGCTGGATGAGCACCTGGTTGAAGGCGTCGCCTTCGCTGACATCGAACTCGCGGCGAATGACATAGTCACGCGTGCGATCGTTGCCGCGGATCTCGATGCGCTCGATATAGGCCTTGGTGCCCTGGTCGATCGTGTAGACGACCGAAATGGTGTGGTTCTCGAAATTCCGGTCGCCGCGCGGCGTGACCTGCGCGAAGGCATAGCCGGAACCGGCCACCTTCTCGGTCAGCGCGATGATGGAATCCTCGACGTTCTTGGCGTTGTAGACGTCACCCTTATGGGTCTCGATCACCGATTCCAGCGACTTGCCGTCGACTTCAGGGATCGAGCTCTCGACGCTGACATCACCGAACGTGTAGCGGTCGCCTTCCTGGACGGTGATGGTGACCGTGTACTTGTTCGTCGCGCTGTCGAGCTCGCCGACAGCAGACACGACCTGGAAGTCGGCATAGCCGTGATTGTAGTAGAAGCGGCGCAGCAGCTCCTCGTCCGCGCGCAGCTTGTCATCGTCATAGACGTCGTCGCGCAGGACGAAGGAAAGCCAGGACGAGCGCTTGGTATTGATGATATCCGCCAGGCGGCGGCTGGAATAGGCACTGTTGCCGACGAAATTGACCGCCGCGATCTGCGTGCGATCGCCTTCAACGATGTTGAAGACAACGTTTACGCGATTGTCGCCAAGCTGCATAACCTGCGTGGTCACGGTCACATCGTCACGACCAATGCGCCTGTATGCAGCCTTGACCGATTCCACGTCGGCATCGAGCGTCGCCTGCGAGAACGTTCCGCGCGGCTTCAGCTGCACCGCCGCCGCAAGTGCATTGTCCTTGAGCTTCTTGTTGTTCTGGAACAGCACCTGGTTGACCACCTGGTACTCGGCGACCTTGACCACCAGCGTCGAGCCGACCTGGTTGATCTGCACGTCCGAAAACAGGCCAGTTCCGAACAGTGCCTTGACCGCACCGTCGATATCGGAACTGGAGAAAGCCTTGCCCGGCTTGATGGTGATGTAATTGCGGATGGTCTCAGCGTCGATACGCTGGTTGCCGCTCACTTCCACTCTGCTGACGACAGCGGCTTCAGCCGCCGATGTGGCAACGAACTGCACTGCGAGCGCGCCTGGCACGACCATGGCCGCGGACAGGGTCACCGCGGACGCGGCGCTTAGAAACTTGGATGCTGCCTTCATCGGGCTTAATAACCTTTTCTCGTAGTCCCCACGGCGAGAAAACCGGACGTGCGGTAATTTCCCCTACCGTATTAACCGGATTTTCCCTACACGCAAGGCTTCTGGTTAATTTGTATTTACTTAACCCTGCGGCGTGGCTTTCGCGTCACTCATATCCCCTTGCATGGTAAACGGCGTCTCAACATCGTCCATGCAGAAGCCAAATTTCTTCATGATTTCAGCACCCAAACAGATCGTTCCAAAAAACGAACCCCATGAAGCACAGCACCAGAAGCAACCCGGCCCGATAGGCCATTTCCATCATCCGTTCCGACACCGGACGGCGAATGACAGCCTCCACCCCGTAGAACAAGAGGTGACCGCCGTCGAGGGGGGGAATCGGCAAAAGGTTCAGAATTCCGATGCCAACGGATAGCAG
>NZ_RZQI01000256.1:0-6948 GCF_003998335.1 Mesorhizobium sp. M7A.F.Ca.CA.002.05.1.1
ATATATTATAAGAAATTGGAAGAATATTTCACGCAGGCGGTTTCATTTTCTTTCACGGCTATGTAGGCTTCATAGGAGGTGAGGATTTGGGCCGAAATGGATACGCCGTGACAACCACAACGTCGAAATTGGAAAAAGACATAATCAATCTGGCGCGCATCGCCTTATCAGGTCGGACGCAAGACGTAATGCAGATGGTGCATCGGATGGCCAAAAACCATCGCGACAATGCACCAGACCTGTCGAACGGTCTCGTGGAGTTGATGCGGGAAGCTCCCACGCGCGCTTCGCCCCTCCGTCGGCAAACGGAGGCTGTGTTGCCTGTCGACGTCGATACGCGCTTCGCCTTGTTGCGGATCGAAGAAACACCGGCGTTGGATCATGAGCCGATCTTTTCCGCTGAAGTGGACGAAGGGCTATCACGCATCGTTGACGAGCGCGCACACGCGCAGGCGCTCCTGAAGGTCGGACTTGAGCCTACACGGTCGGCCATCTTCACTGGACCGCCCGGAGTCGGCAAAACGATGGCGGCGCGGTGGGTCGCCCGCGCGCTAAAGCGTCCGTTGCTTATCCTCGATCTCGCAGCTGTAATGAGTAGCTATCTGGGCCGCACCGGAACAAATCTCCGGCACGTTCTCGACTACGCAAAGTCGATGGACTGTGTTCTCCTCCTTGATGAATTGGATGCGATCGCCAAGCGCCGTGACGACCGGGGCGAGATCGGTGAATTGAAGCGACTCGTTACGGTCTTGATCCAGCAAATCGATGACTGGCCGGCGACGGGACTGCTTCTTGCGGCGACAAATCACTCTGAGCTTTTGGACCCAGCCATCTGGAGACGTTTCGATCTTTCGATCGAATTTCCGATGCCGGACGCGAGAGGCATATTCTCTTTCGCACAAGCGGCTTTGGCGGGCCACACGGAAAAGTCAGATCAATGGGCGGCAGCCTTGTCTGGGGCGCTGCTCGGCAAATCGTTTAGCGATATTGACCGAGATCTCAAATCGGCTCGTCGCACCGCTACAATCCGGGGCGGCGAACTCACCGACTATCTCACAAATCTTGTTCGACCTGACACCCTCGGAAAACCAGAGAGGATTGCTCTCGCCCGTACACTTGCGAATGAGGGACTAATGTCGCAACGGGCGGCGCAGCAACTCACGGGCGTTGCGCGCGAGACGATTAGGGGTGGTGGAACGTCGATGCTAAAGCCGACGTCACGCGGAAAGCGAGCACGAAATGGCGAAGCGTAATTTCCTCCTGGGAAAAGGCGAACGACTAACGAGCAATGTCGTCGTTCGCGGAGGGGCGCCGAACAAACAGGCCCCCTACACGTTCGCAGAAGCCCGTGAGCGGCTGACGCCCATGCTGGCCGCGACCGTGGAAGCACTCAACGAGTTGCCGGAAGCGGCATGCCCGGATGGTCAGGCCGTTGCGTCGGTGACACTCAATCCCGAATATATCGCCAAATCCTTCTATCCGTCCGATCTGTTTCGGCAGACTGGATTGCAGGCGGTGGGCAGCCGCCCGCGCCGCATCAAGCCAGCCAAGAAATCCAAGGGACGGGAGCCTCAGGAAACGCTCACCACGGAGCTGTTCGTGCTTGGCCCAAAGGATGCGTTCCGTTCGTGGGAACGGTCCCTTCCCGCCTGGGTCTCCGGGACGCATCTTGCGGAAGATATGGTGACGATTGAAGAGATTGCCGCTCCGACGGCGCGTGACAAAATCAAGGGTCCGCTTCCCAAAAGCAAGGACGCGGTGTTCGAAGTCGTCCTTCACACCGATCAGCTTTTCGGAGAAACTGAGGCTCTCCCTGCATTTCAAAAGTATGTCCGGTCGCTCGGTATCGATCAGAAGTTTGACAAGCGCTTTTATGCAGGCGGGCTGTGCTTCCTCGAACTTGAGGCGCCGGTCGCACTCGCTGACGAGATCGCCACGTTCACGATCGTTCGCGCGTTGCGGGAGATGCCGCGGCTTCGAATTCTCCGTCCGGCTTTTCGTACATCCGGCGTGCCGTCGCAGTCACTGACGCTGCCAACGAAACCCGCCCTCGACCCATCCATCAAGACTGCGATATTCGATGGCGGGCTTCCGGCCACGCATCCGCTTGGCCCTTGGTCAACAGCGATCGACGGTCCGCATGTTGGCGCGTCACATCCCGAACTGCTTAAACACGGGCTGCAAGTTACATCGGCGCTGCTATTCGGACCTCTCGATCCAACCAAGCCTGTGCCGGTCCCCTACTCCAATGTCGATCACTACCGCGTGCTCGATATGACGCCCGGGCAAAACCCGCACGAGCTCTACGAGGTTCTCGAACGCATCGACACCGTTCTCAACAATACCGACTACGACTTCGTCAATCTGAGCCTCGGCCCGAGTCTCTCCATTGAGGACGACGATGTCCATGCCTGGACCGCAGTGCTCGACGAACGGTTTTCGCAGGCCGACACACTGGCAACGATCGCCGTCGGCAACAATGGCGAAGGCGACGCCGCCATGGGGTTCAACCGCATCCAAGTGCCGGCTGATTGTGTCAACGCACTCGCGATCGGCGCCGCAGATTCTCCAGATACGCCTTGGCAGCGAGCGGCATATAGCGCCGTAGGCCCCGGCCGCAGTCCGGGCTTGGTGAAGCCGGATTTTGTCGAATTCGGCGGCTCGATGCAAAGACCTTTTCTCGTTGTCGCGGAAGGCGGGGTCAGCAAACTGGATCCAACCGGCGGAACGTCGTTCGCCGCTCCGAGCACGCTCCGTCTCGGGACCGGTATTCGCGCACATTTCGGGCACAATCTCAACCTGCTCGCCGTGCGAACGCTGCTCGTCCACTCGATTGAGGCGAGCGAGATTCCGCACAACGAAGTCGGCTGGGGGCGCCTGGCGCGCAATATCGACGACATCGTTCTTTGCGAGGACGATATGATCCGTGTGATTTATCAAGGCAAAATTTCGCCCGCGAAATACATTCGGGCGATGGTGCCGATGCCCGACAGCGAATTGTCCGGCATGGTCGAGATCACGGCGACGCTTTGCTACAAATGCAACACTGATCCGCATCATCCCGGCAATTATACGCGTGCGGGTTTGCAGGCGACCTTCCGGCCGCATGACGAGAAGTTCAAGAAAGACGATCAGGTTCACCCGAATACCAAGTCGTTCTTCGGCGACCCCGGACTCGGCGCCGGGGAAGACGAACTGCGCCGCGATGCCTGGAAATGGGAGAATTGCCTGCACGCGAGCAGACGGCTCAACGCGAAGAGTCTCAGCCGGCCATCTTTTGACATCCACTACAATGCGCGTCTCGAAGGCCGGAGTTTCTCGCCGGCCGAGCAGCTTCCCTACGCACTCGCCGTGACAGTCCGCGCGCGCAAGATCGCAGATCTTTACGACCAGATCGTACGAAAATACGCCACGGTGCTGGAGCCCATCAGGCCGGTGGTTGACATTCCGGTGCGGACATAGGGAGGCTATTTCGAACTGCGAAGGAACCGAAGATATTCCAACAGTTTGACGTCTTCTTCGGGTGAAAGATTGAGCTCTGTAAAGCTGTTGCGCGCCGGCTTGTGCGCCGAAGTCTTCGAAGTGACGGCGTAGCCCGCCATCTGCATCAGCTGCTCGTAGTTTATTCGGTACACCTGCGCGAGAACATGGAGCACGTTGGGCGACGGTTTCTTGATCTTGCCGTTCTCAATCTGGCTCAAATACGCGTTCGAGACTTCGCGTTTTGTGGCTGTTTCGACCTCCCGCAGTTTCATGCCGCGGTCTTCACGAATCGAGGCCAAATACTGCCCAAGGCTTGCCTTCAGTTCAGTTTTTCGTTCAATCGTGTTATTCATTCTTCACCATAACCGTTTGATTCCTTTCGGATTATAACACTTTTTGCTCAGTCTGTCAAGCGTGCTAATTTCTGCTTGACGTTCTTAGCAAGCTTCTGCTAGTATGCAGAAAGTTGCCGGCAAAGGGATCGGCATCGCCACTTGAAGGAACATAAAAATGGATACCCACGAGAACGGGATCGATCCCGGTGAAGAACAGGTCCTCGACGACATCATCGACCTCGAGGAATACGCCAAGCTTGGCAAGCAGCCCCCGCTCGCGAAAGGATACCGGCTGCAGGTCAACGGCAAGCCGTATGTCATCCTGAAGCCGAATCCGACCGGCGAGGAAATCCTGACGCTGGCGGGTCTCCTGCCCGCCAAGGACTATACGCTCCGCCTCAAAATGGCGGGCGAGCGCCCCGAGAAGATCGGGCTGCACGAACCTATCGACCTGCGCCGCAAGGGTATCGAAAAGTTCAAGGCCTTGCCCCGCGACCAGACGGAGGGCTGACAAGATGTCCCTGCGCCGCAACTTTGAACTCGGGGAGGAGGACGAGGCGTTCCTCCAGCAGTATGAGCGTCCGTGGGAGACCATCATCGACGGATCGCCATGGGTGCTTATCCACGACTTTCCCGTGCCCAAGGGCTACGACCATGACAAGGTCATAGCGGCGATCCGGATCGAATCCGGCTATCCGCATGCCCAGCTCGATATGGTTTACTTCTATCCCGGACTCCAGCGCATCGACGGGCAACCGATCGGGCGCACGGAAGCACGGCAGGCCCTGGACGGAAAGACGTTTCAGCGCTGGTCGCGGCACCGCACGGGAGCGAACCCGTGGAAACCCGGCTTCGACAATTTGGGCACGCATATCTTCCTCGTGGAAGAATGGCTTGAGCGAGAGTTCGAAAAATGCCCGGCAAAATGAGCCTCGCCCTATCGGGCGATCAGCACGCTCATCTGAAGAGCTTCCTCTTCCCCGGCGACGGCTGCGAAGCCGTCGCTATTCTTCTTTGTGGCCGCCGCAACGGTGACCGCGTGCACCGGCTGACGGTACGCGAAATTCATGAGGTTCCATACGATCAGTGCCTTGAGCGTTCGCCAATTCGCGTGGTTTGGAGTCCCGATTACATCGCGCCGATCCTGGAGAGAGCCACCGAGAAGGGGCTTTCTATCATCAAGGTGCACAGCCATCCGGGCGGATATCCTGAATTCTCGGACATCGACGATGACGGCGATCACCGGCTTCTACCGATGATCCGCGGCTGGGTTGAGGCGAATATCCCGCACGGCAGCGCGGTCATGTTGCCTTCTGGTGAAATGTTCGGCCGCGTGCTGCTCGACTACGGCGTCATGCGTTCCTTGAGCTGCATCAGCGTGGCGGGCGATGACCTCCTCTTCTGGTATCCGAACAGCGGCAACGTCGAGGTTCCGAGTTTCGCCGCCTCGCATGCGCAAGCGTTTGACGAAGGCACGATCGAACGCCTTGGCAAGCTTTCCATCGGCGTTATCGGCTGCTCGGGAACGGGCAGTCCTGTGATCGAGCAGCTGATGCGTCTTGGGGTCGGCGAACTTGTCATCGTCGATGATGATGCGATCGAAGATCGCAACGTCAATCGGATCATCAACTCCACAATGGAAGATGCCCGGCTGGGCCGGAAGAAAGTCGACGTGATCGGCGACGCCATCGACCGAACCGGTGTTGGCACCAAAGTCATTCGGCTGGCCCAAAATCTGTGGGACCCGGACGTCGTCCGTGCGCTTGGACAATGCGATGTGCTCTTCGGTTGCATGGACACGGTTGATGGACGCTACCTGCTGAACTGTATCGCAACCCAGTATCTCATCCCCTACTTCGACATCGGAATAAGGCTCGACGCCGTACGTGATGGGTATAATCGCGGACAGATTCGGGAAGTGTGCGGGACGATCCACTACCTACAGCCAGGCCGCTCGTCGCTGATGAGCCGCGATCTGTTCTCGATGGATGACGTGTCGGCCGCGGGACTACGCCGCACAGATCCCGAGGCGCATCTATTGCAGGTCGAAGACGGCTATATCAGAGGTGTCGCAAATCGCCGACCCGCCGTGATCAGCGTAAACATGCTGGCCGCGGCACTTGCCGTTGATGAATTCCTCGCCCGGCTTCACCCGTTCCGCGAGCTGGTCAATCGGGAGTATGCAAGCGTTACGTTCAGCCTCGCCAGCATGGAACTGATCACCGAGCCCGAAGTAGGAATATGCTCTATCCTGTCCTCGAAAGTGGGCCACGGCGATGTCCGCCCGCTTCTGGGCATACCAGAGCTCGGAAAGCGGACTACATGACCTGGCTGATTCAGTTTCTGGCGTGGCTGCTTTCGCTCCCGGGGCGCTGGTTCGATCGACCATACAAGACGATCGTCGTGCGGATCGCACTCCCTGGAAAATTGCGTAAGAAGACCCTCTACGTTGTCGAAGAAGACGGCTTCGAAGAACAAGCCGCAATGCTCTGCCCTCGCTGTCACGACCACATCCTTCACATGAATCTGCTGCCCGACGAGCGACCCTGCTGGAAAGTGACGCGGCATGAAGACGGCACAGCGACGCTGCACCCCTCCGTCTGGAGGAAAAAGGATTGCGGTGTTCACTTCTGGTTCCGTCATAGCCGTGTCGAGTGGGTGAAGGAAACGACGACGCTGCAATAGGTTGGTAATCCCATGGACGTTACCCTTCCTCGCTCCGTCGAAGAGATAGGACGGCCGAGCGTGGCTTCCTTCTCAGCCTTTCAAAACGGATGCACGACCCAGCGACACAGGCTATGTTGCCCCGTCCGGCCGAGGTCGTCGAAGGGGGAGGCATGACATGCAGGCAATGCCGATAGCGCATCAAGCCGCGCAACCCGTGGTCTCCCTGACCGGCTATCCGGCCGCCGTGCTGTGCTGGCTGCTTTCGGCTGGTGTCTATATCGCGGCCAAATGGGTGGCGCCTGAAATGCCGCCCTGGGGCCTCTGCTTCTGGCGGCTGACGCTGGCCTGCGCCATCCTGCTGCCGATCGTGCACCGTCATCACGACGCGATGATCGGGCTTTTGCGAACGCGCGCCGTGGAGGTCGTCGCCGTGGGGGCGATCGGCCTCACGCTGTGCCAAGGT
>NZ_RZQI01000257.1:0-6933 GCF_003998335.1 Mesorhizobium sp. M7A.F.Ca.CA.002.05.1.1
ATCGAAGGTCGAGCAGACCTTGTAGTGACAAATCTCGGCATTCAGTGTCTTCAGCCAGGCAAAGGCATCGCGCAGGTATGTGTCCATCCATCGCGGTGTCTCGCTGCGGCTGGTGCCGGCGAGGCCGATCGCCCGGCAATGGGCAAATCGTGAAAGCAAGGCATCGTCCGGCTGGCGCATGAACAGCACGGTCGGCACACCACCGAGCTCGAGCGCCTCCATCACATCGGTCGAGCCGGTCAGGTCGTCGCCGTAATAGCTGAGAAGCAGGTCCTGCATCGTCTCAGGCTGCCTTGCCGTCGCCGAATTTTTCGATCGACCGCGCCAGTTCGGGATGGTTCAGGGCGAAGTCCGCCAGCGGAATGCCGTCGACCGCCGCTTGCCAGGCCTGCTGCACGGCGCGCACACCGGCGCCCGGCCCGTCCGGATGGCTGACGATGCCGCCGCCGCAGAGATAGAGAAGATCGACGGTCCGTCCGGTCCGCGCATATGTCTCAGGAGCCTGGCCACCCCACTGGCCAGAGCCCGCCACCGGCAAGGCGCAGTCCTCGGGTGAAAAGATCGGTGTCGTCACCGCCTTGAACGATTCGACGAAAGAGTCGTCCGGCTCCCAGTATTTCGAGGCGATGCCGTTGATCTGGAACTGGTCGACGCCGAGCAGTCGCCAGAATTGCTGCCAGACCTTGAAGTCCATGCCTAGCCCGGGGTGCCGGGTGAGGATGTCCCAGCCGTTGCGGTGAGCATGCAGCACCAGACTGGAGCGCTTCCTCAGGAACGCCATGCCACCGAAGCCGATCGAATTGATGTTGATGACAGCGCAATTGCCGCCAGCCTTCGCCACCATATCGTGGTTGCGCATCATCTCATCGGGGTCGGCATGCGAGATGCCGAAGGCATACATCACCTTCTTGCCGGTCTTCTGCTCGTGGTCGAGGATCAGCGGCACGATCGCCTTCACTCGTTCCGACAGGGGCGAATAGGCCGGGCTCATCAGCTTCTCGTCGTCCTTGATGAAGTCGACACCGGCGGCGATCAGTTCCGCCACCATTGCGGCCGTCTCATGTGGCCGCAAGCCCAGCGCCGGCTTGACGATCGTGCCGATGATCGGACGGTCCATCACACCAGTCAGCCGGCGGCTGCCGGCGACACCGAACTGGGGGCCGGGATGCGCGCCGCGATACTCCTCCGGCAATTTCATGTCGACGATGCGAATCCCGGTGAGGCCCTTGATCGAATAGGTGCCACCGATGGCAATGGTCATCAGTGCCGAAAGGTCGGTGCCGATGGCATCGAATGGAAAGGCGATATCGATATCGGCGCGCCTGAACGGCCCGTTGCCGCTGTCGGGAAGCGACGGCCGCTCGGCATCGGCCAGAGGCCGTATCGCCAGCACGCGCGCCGCCACCCGGGCTTTCAGTTCCTCGGTCTCGCCGGGCAGCGCGACGAAGGTGCCGGTCGACTGATCGCTGGCGATCTTGGCCGCCAGCGCTTCGATGCTTCCAGGCGTTTCGATGCGGTAGGTGAGGGTTATCATGGTCCGCTGTCTCAAGCCGAGGCGTTCGAAAAAGGTTCACTGGTGTTTCAAATCTGGTATAATGAGTACATAAGTATTGCAAGCCATATCCGGCAGTCGGATCGACAGACGGCAATTCCGGGAATTGTGGCGGCAGTGTTAGATAGGGCCGGGTCAAGGGAGTGATTCGCGACGATGAACCGTTCGGAACCGATTGTCCGGCGCAAGCTTTCCGATGAGGTCTTCTTGCGGCTGAAACGCCTCATTACCAGCGGCGAATTGATGCCGGGCGACGACATGCCTTCGGAACGCGAACTGATGGAGCGTTTCGAGGTCGGCAGGCCGGCGATTCGCGAGGCGATGCAGGCGCTGAGCAATATGGGCCTGGTCGCGATCTCGCATGGCGAGCGCGCCAAGGTGCTGCAGCTGACCGCCAAGTCGATCATCAAGCAGGTCGATGGCGCCGCCAAGATCATCCTGTCGTCGTCGAAGGACACGCTGGAGCACCTGAAGACCGCGCGCATCTTCTTCGAGCGCGGCATGGTCAGGGAAGCCGCCGAAAAGGCCACCGCCGAGGATGTGCTGCGGCTCAGGGCCACCGTTGCCGAACAGCGCGGCTTTCGCGGCGATTCCGAAGCCTTCATCTCCGCCGACATGAAATTCCATACGCAGATCGCCGCGATCTCCGGTAACCCGATCTATGTTGCCGTCAGCGAGGCGATGCTGGGCTGGCTGAAGGAATACCACACCGAAATGCTGATCTGGACCGGCAAGGAAAAGTTCACGCTGACCGAGCACGAAGAGATCATCGGCCGCATCGAGAAGAAGGATGCCGATGGCGCCGAGAAGGCGATGATCAAGCATCTCGAACGCTCGCGCGCGCTCTATGTGATGAATTCCGAAAAGTAACTTCAGCCGAGCCGGGTGATCGCGTAAGGCGTCATCACGACCTGGCCTCGGTCAAAAGCTGAAATGTCGACCTGCACGTCTTCCGCCGTCAGGTTCGCCAGCCACGCGATTGTCTTGCCCGAGGCGGAGCGCCCGGCCAGCGCCAGCACCTTGGTTTCATCGCTCGTCCTTGCCGACACATGCGCAAGGCCGGCCAGCTCGCAAAGCCCCTTGATGGCCCCGAAGATCGGCCGGCGCGATCCTTCCGCGACGGGTTCTCCGGATGACGCCAGCACGCCGAACGGTCCGGTGAAGCTGGAGAGCGTGAGCTGTTCCAGTCCAGCGGGCGCGACGCGCGCGGCATATCCGATCGTCCATGCAGCAGCGAACTGACCGGTGTGGCGAGGATCGCTGGCGGCCATGGCAACGCGCTGTCCCCCGGCATTGGGTTTGGTCGCGCTGCCATAGGGGTTCTGGCGCATGGCAATCGTCGACGGGCCGATCCGATAGGGCTTTGCCCCGAAGATCATCGCCCGCGCCGATTGGGTGATGAAAGGCAGCGCCTCCAGCGATTGCATGATGCTGAGATCGTCGGCGGCATGCACGATCGGGCAAGTACAATGGGTGATGAAATCGAGCTGGTCCGCCGGCACGCGCTTGCGGTTGAGTTCGGTGAAGTAGCTGAACATGCCGCCGCCGAGGCGGATATCCGGAAAGGCGCGCCGCGCGGCCGCGTAAACATCCTCGAGCGGCGGACAGTCCGGCCACGTGCTGCCCGGCGGTGTCGACTGCCGGTCGACCGAAGGCGACACGGCAATGGCCGAGAGTTTTAGCCCGGCCTGGCGCACCAGGTCGGCGACACCTGACATCTCGGCGTCAAGATCGCCGGCGCACACAACGACGCATTCGAGGGTCGTTGCGGCAGCGTGGGCATTTGCGAGCCGGGCGAAAGCGCGCAAGGCGTCGAGCCCGTGGCCGCGCGTCGGATCGTAGTGAAACAGCAGCTGTTGTGGGCCGAGTGTCGTCAGCGTGGAGAGGTTCGCCAGTGCCGTCTCGACATCTTCGGGATAGATGACCACGCCGACATCCGGCAGCGTTGGCCCGGCTTCGCCGAGTTCGACGCGGACCGGTTCGCTGGCCACGGCGGCAGCCGGCGCTTTGCCTTCACCTGCGATGCGCAGGCTGATCGTCTGGCGCAGGGTTTGGCCGGCAGGCAGCACATAGGGCCAGGGCAGCGCCAGCGGTCGCACATAGGTCTTGTAGGAGGCGTCCGACCAGTTGCGCTGGTCCTCCATTTCGAAAGTATCGCTTTCCATCCGGCATTCGGCGGTGACGCCAGGCCGAACCTGATGGGTGATGGCGCGGATATCCTTGAAAGGCTGCCAGGGGTCTATCAGTTCGGGAAGCTTTGTCGCCTCCACGCTGCCGTCCGTATGCTCGACCTTGACCGGGCTGCCGGCGAGGTCGGCGATCGGGTGAAGGATGCAGAAGCCGCAGCGGTTGGTTTCGAAATCGCTCTCGGGAAGGGCGCTGACCTCGAAGACCAGACGGCCATCGGCGGAGCCTTTGATGGTGGCGCGGAAGCCGAGCCGGGTTCCATCGGGGGCCAGGCAGCTTGCCGAATAGCTGACCGAAAAAGCGTCGGCAGCCTGGTCGATGATCAGGTCCGTCAAATTTGGCTCATAGGTGCCCCAGTCGCGGTCACGCACGATATAGGCGACGGCGCGTAGCACTTCGGTGCCGCCATGCTGAATGGTGCGCAGATTGCCATTGACGAAGTCCGCGCTGAGCGCGCCCGCGCTGAGCCTGACCGGCTCGACCTCGACCGTACGCGTGCCGTAGAGCAGGAAGGCGTCGGCGGTCATTTCAGCGAGGCGTCGAGTTGCACCGGTTGCCGGCTCGCGGCCCCAGCATAGGCGGCCTCGACCAGCGCGAACGTCTTGAGATTGTCCGCACCCGAGGTCGCCGGTTGTACGCCCTTTGCCAGGCAATCGACCCAGTGCTGCTGGATGGCGACGACGCTTTCCTGGATGTTGTGCCAAGGCCGCGACGCCCACGGCAGCAGCGGCGGCGAAACGTCGGTGACGGCCGTGCCGCTCTTGCCGGTGACGGTCAGCCGATATCCCTGCGCCAGCCGGATCGTGCCGTCGCTGCCGTCGATCTCGATCAGCGTCTCGGGAAACGGCTCCGTGGCGAGCTTCGTCGCGTAGCTGCAGTCGACCACCGAGGTAGCACCGCTGTTGTGATCCATCAGCATCGTCGCGACGTCCTCGCCCGATATGCCGGGGTTGATGCGCACCGTCCGCGTCGTGATCGTGGACACATCGCCGAGCAGGAAGCGGGCGATGTCGAGGATGTGGATGCCGAGATCCTCGATGATGAAGCGCCTTCCCGTCGCCAGATAGGGCTGGCCGGAAAACACGTCATAGGCGGAGCGGAAGGAGATGCGACCGAAGAAGGGCATACCGATCTCGCCGCTGTCGAGCACGGCGCGCACCGCCTGGATCGGCGACTGCCAGCGAAAATTCTCATGCACCATCAGCGGCACGCCGGCTTCCGCGCATGCCCCGACCATCGCCTTGGCATCGGCGAGCGTCGGCGCGAACGGCTTTTGGCAGATCACCGGCACGCGGTGCTGTGCCGCCATTTCGACAAGCGGACGATGGCTGGGCGCGCTGGTGGCGATATCGACGAAGTCGAGGTTTTCGCCGGCAAAAAGTTCCCCCGCATCGGTATAGCGCTTCGCAATGCCGAATTGGTCGCCGACGATCCGCAACCGTTCCGGGTCACGGTCGCAGATGGCGACGATCGAGGCGCCCGCTATGTCGCGCCAGGCATGCATCTGGTTGACGGCAAAGAAGCCGCAGCCGATCAGCGCTCCTCGCAACTCCGCCATGCTCAGCCTGCCTTTGCCATCTGCATCAGCGTCACCCGACTTTGCAGCCGGCGCTGCGCCTGGTCGACGACGACGGCAACGATGATGACGAGGCCCTTGATCACCATTTGCCAGAACGAACTCACACCCATCATCACCAATCCGTCCGAAAGAATACCGATGACGAAGGCGCCGACGATGGTGCCGCCGATCGTGCCGCGCCCGCCCGACATCGAGGTGCCGCCGAGCACCGCCGCCGCAATGGCGTTGAGCTCGAAACTTTCGCCTGTCGCCGGATGCGAGGCCATCAGCTCGGACGAGATGATCAGGCCGACGATCGCCGCGCAGAAACCGGAGAACATATAGACGAACATCTTCACCATGTTGACACGGACGCCTGAAATCCGCGACGCCCGTTCATTGCCGCCGACGGCGAAGATGTGGCGGCCAAGCGGCGTGTATTTGGCGAGATAGGCGGCTCCCAGTGCAACGACGATCAGGATCCAGATCGCCACCGGCAGGCCGAGCAGCCGGCCGGCACCGAGGAAACCGAAGCCGGTGGTGCCAAGTTCCGGTTTGCCGACCAGGTTGGGGAAGGTGCGGCCATCCGACGACAGCAGCGCCAGGCCGCGCGCGACGTAGAGGACGCCGAGCGTGGCGATGAACGGTGCAACGTTCAGCCTGGTGATCAGCAATCCGTTGACGGCGCCGATCAATATGCCGACGGCCAGTGTGATCAGCGCGATCTCGAAGACGTTGAAATAGATGGTGTAGCCGATCTGCAGGTCGATGCCGTTGAGCACGAGATAGCCGGCCACCATACCGCACAGGCCGACGATCGAGCCGACCGAAAGGTCGATGCCGCCAGTGATGATGACGAAGGTCATGCCCATCGCCAGGAATGCGTTCAGCGCCACGTGCTTCGACATCAGGATCAGATTGGCGGTCGATAGGAAATTCGGCGCCGCGATCGAGAAGAAGATCAGCACGGCGATCAGCGCGATGAACGTCCGAAGCTTCATCACGGTCAGCAGCACCGAGCCGCTGGAAGTGGAGGGAGCGGCCGCTTTGGCTGGGATGTCAGTCATGGGCGGTGCTCTCCGTGCGTGGGGTCGGTCCGTGGCCAAGCGCGGATGCAGCCACGAGTGCCGCCTCCGTCGCTTCGGCGCGATCGAACATGCCGGTCAGTTTTCCGTTGCTCATCACCGCGATGCGGTCGGACAGCGCCATCACCTCGTCGAGGTCGGAGGTGGCGAACAAAATCCCCAAACCGTCGCGGGACAGTTTGCGCATGGTGCGGAAGACGTCGGCCTTGGCGCCGACATCGATGCCTCGGCTGGGCTCGTCCATCAGCAGCACCTTGGGTTCGGTGAGCAGCGCCTTGCCGATCACCACTTTCTGCTGGTTGCCGCCCGACAGCGACGACACCTCCTGCGCAGGGTCGGCGACCTTGATCGCCAGCTCCCGCACCATCTGCGTCACCGCCTGCCTTTCGTCGGCGCCACGGATATGGAACAGGCGGGCAAATCGCAACAGGCTGGCCAGCGTCAAATTGCTGGCGACCGAGAGGATCGAGACCAGCCCTTCGCGCTGACGGTCTTCGGGGATCAATGCCAGGCCACGCCGGATGCGCCGCGTCGTATCGCGCTCCTTGACC
>NZ_RZQI01000258.1:0-6914 GCF_003998335.1 Mesorhizobium sp. M7A.F.Ca.CA.002.05.1.1
CGGCGCTGCTGGCGACGGCGTCGACCAGCCGGCCGGAATAGAGCGGCGTCAGCACATCGGCCAGCGTCGACAGCAGGAAGCTGCCCATGATGAGCGAGAGCCGCCAAGGCTGGCGCCGCCAATGGGTAAGCGTGAAGCCAAGAACGCTGCGAAAGGCGCTCGCGCGCAAATCGATCTTAAAACGAGCCATGATGTCATTCGGGCACAAACGAGCCCGATCCCAGTAAGTCGAAAATTGAAGAAGCCGCGCAAGGAGCCAATGAGTGCCCGGAAGCGGAGTGGCATATTTGGCGTATCGCCCAAATCGGGCGGCGATCGGCATCGGCATAAGCCTGTGCTCGGTCCGGCATCGGCACGAAGGGGAACCTTCGCGGAGCGCCGGATGAGACCTAGGCTTCGCGGCCTCGCATTACCATGTGAAATACTGCCATTCGGACCTCCCGCAAGACAATTGCGGAGGTGTCCTTATAGAGACGCTCCGATGCATCGCCAAGACGAGTTCACGCCAAAAGTGTATCTGGTCCAACCACTGCGATTATTTTGCAACAACGGAGCAAGCCGCGCGCCTCATTCAGGAATGCGATCCAAGCGCATGTAGCGGCCATCGGTCGATGGCTTGAACCCAAGCTTCTCATAGACGCCGTGTGCGTCGCTGGTCGACAGGCTCCAGTGGAAAACAGTCCTGACTTCAGGATGATCGATAAGGGCCTGGACGAGCCGGCTACCGATGCCTTGCCCGCGATGCCCGGGCCAGATGATGATGTCGGCGAGATAGGCGAACACCGTGCGGTCGGTGATCGCGCGGCCGAAGCCGACTTGCCTGCCGTCGACATAGGCGCCGACGCAAAGCGAATTGGCAAAGGCGCGGCGATGGACTTCATCAGTGCGTCCGGCGCCCCAATAGCTTGCCATCAACAGGTCCGATGTCGCGCGGAAATCGATCCGTGACATGTCGAAGCTGATTTCACAGTCGGGCATGGCTTTACCGTCCAAATGACATTTGTTTCGCGACTATCCCCTTCGAACATGTGACTTGAAAGTGGTCGAGTCGATCCCCATTTCCGCGCTGGACGGGAAACCGTCTATCAGGGTGTAGCGCAGTTGGTAGCGCACTCGTCTAAGAAGCGAGGGGTCGTCGGTTCGAGCCCGACCATCCCCGCCTCTTGCTTGGCAATTCCAATAAGATAAGGTGACTGCCTAAGAACAAAGGGGCGGGGCAAAGTAAAATGGCAAAAGCAGCAAGTGCGACAAGGCCGGCAAAGCCGCCGACAAGGCCGGCAAAGGCGACCAGACTATCGGATGAGATAGAGGGGGCCGTTGAAGTTGCGGCAGCAGACGTTACGCACCTCAATACACCGGAGTTCTACGGCGCCAGCGTCCAGCTTTTTGTCAGTAGCACCGACATCAGCGTTATCTTTGCTAGGCAGGTGCCCGTCATCGCAAAAAATACACATGCAGGGATGATGCTGCCAGCGGCCGTCGTTCATCTAAGCCCCGGAACGGCGAAAGACCTGCAGACAATCCTTGCTCGGCAACTTGCCGAATACGAAGCGGAATGGGGCGAGATTCAGACCGCCTATACACGGCGGATCGCCGCCGAGGGTGCGAGAAAAAAGAAGTGACCGGCTACAAGGTCATCTCGACCGATGCAGTGCCGGGACTGAAGGAAGTCAGACTTTACGAAAGCACCATCGAACATGTTAAGACCGAGCACCCTGAAGTGCCGGTCGAACTGCCTTCTATCGAGATCGCAGTGGGTTCAGCGATCAGCAATCCAACCCATGTCGAAAAAAGTTACGGAAATTCAGTGGTTTTCGTTGATACAGAGAGCACCAATGCCACAGGCGACCCTCTTAGGTTGCCTGTGAAATTGGTAGGTGATGGAACATCAGGTCGTGTTAAAACATTCTACTTCGCAGAGACGACCGGCGACCGAGAGTTGGTGTATCGGAGGCCAGATGAGCAGGATTAGCGCTTTCGAGGTCGTTTATGATGCCGATTCCGACGTGCTCTACATAAGCCGTCGGAGGGACGTTGCCGCTCGCGGCATCGAGGACAAGTCAGGTATCGTTTGGCGCTACGACCGCAGTGGTGAGTTAATCGGCGCTACTGTCGTAGACTTCCATGATCTGTGGGCGTCGCGTGGCGACGAACTTGCATCGGAGCTTTCGGAAAAATTCCATGTCCCTACGCCGCAGGCTCAGGTTGTGGTGAACTTTGCCCTCGAACAACGGGACTGATCCCATGTTATCACTCGCGAAAGCCGAGAAAGAGGGAAGCTGGAGTCAATGAAATCAGACTATCAGCCGCGATCCCTGAACCGGTTGGTGATGGGATAGCGGCGGTCGCGACCAAAATTCTTTTTGGTGATCTTCACGCCCGGCGCGGCCTGCCTTCGCTTGTATTCTGCGATGTAGAGCAGATGCTCGATGCGCGTCACCGTCGCCCGGTCATGGCCGCGCGCGACGATGTCGTCGACACCCATCTCATTTTCCACCAGGCATTCGAGGATGTCGTCCAGCACCGGATAGGGCGGCAGCGAATCCTGGTCGGTCTGGTTCTCGCGCAATTCCGCCGATGGCGCCTTGTCGATGATGTTTTTCGGGATCACCTCGCCCGAGGGCCCGAGCGCGCCCGGCGGCACGTGGCTGTTGCGCCAGCGCGACAGCGCGTAGACCTGCATCTTGTAAAGGTCCTTGATCGGATTGAAGCCGCCATTCATGTCGCCATAGAGCGTGGCGTAGCCAACCGACATCTCGCTCTTGTTGCCCGTGGTGACAACCATCGAGCCGAACTTGTTGGAGATCGCCATCAGGATGGTGCCGCGCGCGCGGCTCTGCAAATTCTCCTCGGTGATGCCTTCCTTGGTGCCTTCGAATATCTGCGTCAGCGCGTGCAGAAACCCTTCGACCGGCTCGAAGATCGGCACGATGTCATAGCGGCAGCCGAGCGCCCGGGCGCAATCCTCGGCATCCTTCAGCGAGTCCTTCGAGGTGTAGCGATAGGGCATCATGACGGCGCGCAGGCGTTCCTCGCCGAGCGCATCGACGGCAAGCGCCGCGCAGATCGCCGAATCGATGCCGCCGGACAGACCAAGCACCACATTCTTGAAGCCGTTCTTGTTGACGTAGTCGCGCAGGCCCAACATGCAGGCGCGATAGTCGGCCTCCTCCCGGTCCGGGATTTTCGACATCGGCCCTTCCGAGCAGACCCAGTGATCCCCTTGTCTTTTCCAGGTGGTGATGTCGACCGCTTCCTCGAACTGGCTCATCTGGAAGGCAAGCGTCTTGTCGGCGCCAATGGCAAACGACGCGCCGTCGAAGATCAACTCGTCCTGCCCGCCAAGCTGGTTGGCATAGATCATCGGCAGCCCGCATTCGATGACCTGGCGGATGACGACCTGGTGGCGGACATCGATCTTGGCGCGATAATAGGGCGAGCCGTTCGGCACCAGCAGGATTTCCGCCCCGCTTTCGGCCAGCGACTCGCAGATATCGACGTCGCCCCAGATGTCCTCGCAGATCGGAACTCCGATGCGCACGCCGCGGAAATTGACCGGCCCCTGGATCTCGGGTCCGGCCTGGAAGACGCGCTTCTCGTCGAACTCGCCGTAGTTCGGCAGATCGAGCTTGTAGCGTTCGGCGATGATCTTGCCGCCATCGGCGAAGACGATCGAATTGTGCGTGCCGCTCTTGCGCTTCAACGGCGTGCCGATGATGACGCCGGGACCGCCATCCGCGGTGTCGGCGGCAAAGTCCTGTGCCGTCTTTTCGCAGGCTTTCAAAAAGGCCGGCTTCAGCACCAGATCCTCCGGCGGGTAGCCGGCGAGGAAAAGCTCGGTATAGAGCACGAGATCGGCGCCTTGGCGTGCGGCATCCGCCCTCGCCTCGCGGGCCTTGGCGAGATTGCCTGATATGTCGCCGACAGTCGGATTGAGCTGGGCGACGGCGATGCGCAGGATGTCGAGCTTCTTGGTCATGCCTGCTGACTTAGCGCGGCAAAATTGCCCGGGCAATGGCGTTCGTTTGGACCAATTCGGACCGATTGACATACGTCAATCGTGTGCGGACCGATCGACGTGCTTCAATCGTGGCGAGACGACCAGGTATCAATCGTCGCCCATATATTCGCGCAACGCTTGCGGCGAATGATTCTCGCCGATCGACATCGCCAAGATGCGTGAAATATGCCGGCGCGGCAGGCCTGTCTGCACCACCCACTGGTTGATCTGTGCCTGGATCTTGTCGAGGTCCCTCTTCGAGGTCGGGCTTTCGGCGATGTCGAGGCCGGCGTCGCGCAACGCCGCGGCCATATCGCCCGAGATGACGAACGCATCCCAACCCAGCCAGCGCAGGAAATACTGGCCCGTATTGCCGCCCAACCGGCTGCCATGCTTGCCGAGCCAGGCCATCAGCCCGACCTGGTCGTCCGCCGGCCAGTTTGCGAGGAATTGGCCGAAGCCGCCATATTCCTTCGACACGCGCTCGACGAAGGCGGCGTTGTCGCGCACGGATCTGATCTTCTGCGGGTTGCGCACGATGCGCTGGTCGGCCGTCAGATCGTGCCAGAAATCATCGGGCTGGAACAGCAGCCGCTTCGGCTCGAAGCGCAGAAACGCCTCCTCGAAGCCCGGCCATTTCTGCTCGATGACGCGCCAGACGAAACCGGCGGCGAAGACGCGTTCGGCCATAACAGAGAGAATGCGGTCATCGGCGATGTCAGCCACGGCGGCATTGTCAGGCGCCGGACCCAGCAGCGACGTCAGTTCCTCTTCGCCGCCCTTGCGTTTTGCGGCGCGTGCGCGAATTTTCTTGAAATCGGCCATTGGTCCCTCGGCAACTGGAATCAATCTAACACTTCCCGTGTGAGCCGGCAGCCTCTACCTCTTACGGCAAGCCAAAGACCCTGGAGATGTCCATGAACAAGACGATCGACGACCTGGCGAACCGCTGGCTCAAGCGGCGGCCGGACGGCCTCAGCCAGCTCGAAAGCCGGGTGCTGCAATCGACGCTCGAACGCACCACCATCTCGCGCGACACCAACAAGACCGTCGCCTTCCACCAGACCTTCGGCGACCGGCTCGCCGACACGATCGCCCGCATCGGTGGGTCATGGTCCTTCATCCTGACCTTCATCGCCTTTCTGATCCTGTGGACATCAGCCAATGTCTGGCTGCTGTCGCGTGACGCCTTCGATCCCTACCCGTTCATCTTCCTCAATCTCGTTCTGTCGATGGTCGCCGCCTTGCAGGCGCCGGTGATCATGATGGCGCAGAACCGCCAGACCGAACGCGACCGCATCGACGCCGCCCACGACTACGAGGTCAACCTGAAAGCCGAGATCGAGATCATGGCGCTGCATGAAAAGCTGGATGAACTGCGCCACGGCCAGATTCTCGGTATGCGCGACGAGATCGTGCAACTGACCGAAATGATCAAGCGGATCGACGAAAGGCTGTCTTCGCAGCAGTCGGCTTCATGACCGACGCGATCCATCATTTCATCGAACAATACGGGCTGCTCGCGGTCTTTATCGGTTGCGTCGCGGAGGGCGAAAGTGCCGCCATTCTTGGCGGTTTCTTCGCCCACCAGCAGGTCTTCGTCCTGTGGCACGCGGTTCTTGCGGCGGCGCTCGGCGCCTTCGTCGGCGATACTTTCTTCTTCATCCTCGGACGAAGCTTCGCCGACCATCCCTATGTCGTCAGATTGCGCAAACGGCCCGGCTTCCGCCGCGCCTTTCGGCTGCTCAACACCCATCCCGACATTTTCGTGCTGTCCAACCGCTATATCTACGGCATGCGCCTCGTCGGCGGCATTGCAGCCGGGCTTTCCAACATCGCTGCGCCGCGCTTCGTCATCCTCAACGCGCTTTCATCGGCGGTCTGGGCGGTGCTGTTCGGCACGATCGGTTATGTCTTTGGACTTGGCGCCGAGCACGTCATCGGCCAGGCGTTGATGCATCACGAACGGTTGCTGATCGGGCTTGGCATCGGCTTGACCGTGGCCGTTCTGGCATGGCTCGTCGCCCGTCACATCGCCAGCAAGGAACGCGCCAGGGAGGGCTGATCGTCAATCCACGCCGAGCGCCTGGTCCCCCCGATCGAGGATAAGCGGGATGATCAGGTCTTCCTCGTCGGCAAGATGCCTTGTCAGCATGGCGATCAGCCGGCTGTTTTCGTCGGCATAGGCGTCGGCGGCGAAGCGCTGTCTGTCTTCGCTCTCCTGAAGCGTCTTGATGAACGCATTGGCCGCCTCGGCATTACGCTCCAGCCCTTCATGGATGGTGTGATGGTCGGCATCGAGTATCTCGAAGCCGTGCTTCAAACGGGGCTCGGCCTTGGCGAAGACCGGGAAATATTGATAATCCTCGACGTTGTGGTGACCGTCGAGGTTGCCTAGAAAATGATTGAGGCGGGGCGCGAACCAGCGCGCGAAATCAGGCGCCGTCAGCCGTCCCTCACGGTAGTCGCCGATGCCGTTGGCCAGCATGCCGCCAAGTTCGCGGAACATGTCGTGCCGCTGCAGCCACATATTGGCGATGCCGTGGATATTGGCATGATCCTGCCAGTTTTCACGCGGATATTTCTCGGCCAGCCAGCGCAGATCATCCGGCAGGCCCACGCGTTCGAGAAGCAGAAAATTGGCGGCCCCGGCCATGACAGTCTCCTTTGGTGACTGGCATATAGGCATCGAAAGGCTAGATCGGTAGCCCGGTGATCCGCTCGATAATGGCAATGCCCCAGACGCCGGCGACGATGAGTACCGAAATCAGCACCGCCAGCGAACCGCAATCCTTGGCCAACTGGATATCGACATTGAACTCGCGGCTGAAAGCGTCGCATGCCGCCTCGATGCCGGTGTTAAGCACTTCGACCATGATCAAGAGCAACACGGCGCCGATCAGCAAGGCATAAC
>NZ_RZQI01000259.1:0-6902 GCF_003998335.1 Mesorhizobium sp. M7A.F.Ca.CA.002.05.1.1
GGCTAGGACTTCGACGTAATCGGAATCAGCCACGAGGAAGTTTGCCGCCGGCCTGACGCAGCCGTGCGGCGCATAGAGCACCGTCCTAGCCACTTGTTCGGCCTCGAGTTCTGTTCCTGACAAATCGTAAGTTCTCGTCCAGATGTTACCGATTCCGGTCGCGCGCGTCGTTCCTTGTATCTCGACAACGTCTGTTTGGCCGGCCTCTGCAAGGGCTGCTCGCATGGCGCCATCGTACCAGCTGTCGATGATGACAGACAGTTGAAGGGTTGCGAGCCAGGCGTGAAGAACGGTCGGCTCGGCGGGGGCTGCGAATATCTCCGCCATCCACGCTTGGAGAGTCCGACGATGTCGGCGCTGCTCGATAAACTGCGCGACCGACCACATATTGGTGCGAATCCTGGAAGGGGCAGGCGCCCGCTTGTTGAGGGCCGCGGCGACATCTTCAGGGGTGCAAGGTACAGGGGATTCCGGTGGGTTAAGCTGCAGAAGACCAGGACCGAGATAGGGGATCACTCGATCGGCCTTGAGAGCGCCGTTCAGCAGGTCAATCAGTTTTTTGGCAAAACTGCCCCGGACGACGACGAGATGGTCCCAGCTCAGCATCGTGTTCATACGCGTTTCCTCTCCGCCACTGAACCCACCGGCATCAGGCCCCGTCGGAAATCTTCATCGCCTCGACGGTGATCGGCAAACGCGTGTCGCGCGGAAGGTCGGGCAGCATGAGCCGCCAACCGTTCCTGAGCGTCACGGTCCCGCCCCATAAGTCAGCGTTCTCAATCTCGGTGATCGGCTCTTCGAGATCCTTCTTGGGGACATAAGCCGACAAGCCAGTAGCGGTCCTGCGAATCATTACTTTCATCCGGCTGTTCCCCCGTTGGAAATGCCTTCAGCTCCGCAGGGAACCTCGACTTTGTCGAGGCTAATGAGTTCGCGCGCTCGCATGCCGACGACCGTGCCACGATCGATCCATTCGACCGCATAGATGAAGAATTGCTGGAGAAAGGTTCCAATGTCGCGCACGTAGCCTTCGTCGCCCTTCCGCACGAGGTTTTCGCCGATCTCCTTGCCGGGATAGGTGCCGTCGTTTTTTATGTGGCGTATCGCACGGACCCGCTCACCCTGCATGAACCGTGGCGGTCTGCCGATTTCGACCTCCTGTTCGCGTCTGGACCACATGCTGTCCATTCCTTTCTCGAGGCTTTTGTTGTGGTCGCGGGTTGCAGGCGTCGTCGTGCGGCGAACCCGACCGTTTCGGTAGGAATCAAGCGGGAACGCAGGTTTTCGGTACCGGACAGACCGACACGCATTGCTGCGTATCGAAGGCCTCCTTGCATTCGGTGCACTTGTTTGGATCGATCACATAGGCGTCGCCCTTGAACTTGATCGCTTCCGAAGGACATTCGAACTCGCAGGCCCCGCATTGGGTACATTGGGATGCGATGATCTTTAAAGCCATTCTAACTCCTGGTTATCGGACGAGACGGCTCAGGCCGTCGCCGCTAGTGGTCTGATCCCAAACTCTGCCGCGTAAAGTGCGCTGACTGCGGTCTCGATGTAGTCATGGCCATAGGCGTCGGTTACGCGCAGTCCAACTCGCGAGAGTTGTTCCTTCGGGCGATTTCCGATCTTGGCGCATAGCACTATGTGTATGCCTTCGAGCGCTGCGATGACGCCCTCGAGGATGGCGTCTTCGCCCCCGCCTCCGAGGCAATACCGCTCGACCTTCCGATGCCCGACCAAGCTGATCCCTCTAGGCGAGACTTCATAAACCTGGAATTCCTTCGCGTGGCCGAAGTGTTCGTTGACCCGTCCACCTCCCTTAGTGGCCACCGCAACCAGAAGCGACTTTTCGGAGTCTGTTGCCTTGACCATACCGATGGCCTCGCTCCTCGCCGCCTCATGATCACGGCGCTCGTGTGCGACCACCTGCCGATAGGCCTGACGCTTGCCAGCATCGTAGGCGACATCGTCGGGAATACCGTCCAGCGTGAATTCCTGGCCACGATCTTCACCGAGCAGGCCGACAGCATCTGCCCGGCACTGCCGGCAGTGGCGCATCAACTTGGCGCCACCTTCAAGTCGATCCTGAAGAGCCATCATCTCCGTTGCCGTTGGGCCGCGCTGCCCGATGAGTCCGTAGTGGGTACCGTGCGCCGGGTCCGAAATCAGAGGCATCACGTTGTGCAGAAACGCGCCCCGCTCCCTGACCATTTTGTTCACCTCAAACAGGTGCTGGTCGTTCACTCCAGGAATCATCACCGAGTTGATTTTGGTGAGGATGCCGCGCGCGCTCAGCATCTCCAGGCCCAGCATCTGCCGCGCGTGCAAGATTCGAGCGGCTTCGATGCCGAAGTAGCGGCGATTTTCATAAAAGATCCATGGATAGATCTTCGCGCCGACTTCCGGGTCGACCATGTTGATGGTGATCGTCACGTGATCAACATTCATTTCGGCAAGCTCGGCGACATGGTCCGGCAGCACGAGCCCATTAGTGGAGACGCACAGCTTTATGTCGGGGATTTCCCTGATGACGCGGTCGAACGTTGCCTTCGTTTTCTCCCAATCGTAACAGGCATCCCCCGGCCCAGCGATGCCAAGAACCGAAAGCTGCGGAACTTTGTTGGCAACGGCGATGACCTTGCGTAGCGCTTGGTCGGGCGTCAACTTCTCAGACACAACACCAGGCCGGCTCTCGTTGGCGCAATCGTATTTGCGATTGCAATAGTTGCACTGGACATTGCAAGCCGGCGCGACCGCCACATGCATACGCGCGAAATAATGATGCGCTTCCTCCGAAAAGCAGGGGTGATCCTTGATCCTTTCCCAAATAGCCGGATCCTCTTCGCCCGGGCTGGTCGGCGACGAGCCGTAGGAAGACGATGCGCAGCCACCGGATTTCGCGGCTGCCAGAAGACCCTCGGATGTCGTGCTAGTCGGCCCCTCAATCGAAACTGTCGGTGAGGACATCAAACGGCTCCGTTGCTGGTAACGTCGCGGTTCAAGGTGCAAGAGCCATACCAACTGAAAAAAGCGGCTTCAGTTCACTATTCGGGTCGATATCGCATTGTGTCAGGCCGGCGCGACACAATTTTGTCCTGCTTGCGACAGTGCAAGTCCAAATCCGTTCAGAAGCACGAAGCACTCCTTGTCGCGCACAGGGCGCGCAAGACCACTGGCCTGACGATTGGCTCATCAGGCTCTTAGAAGTTCCTTCACCTCGATACTATGCCGGCGTATCGCCTAGCCGACTTGTCGCAGCTTGAGGCCGAGAATTCGAGCCGCATTAGCCTGAACCCAGCCGGCCTTCTCCATTGTGTCGATCAGCCGTCACGCTTCGTCCGCCGCGGTCCCAGCCCCCGTCCGGCCGTATCGTTAGAATCGCAAGTGGCCATCTCGTGTTCAGGCGGGCGCCGATGCGCCGAACCGGCATCGTGCTGGCCCGTGAGAGCTCGTCGATGACATTGCCACGTTCCGAAAGATTGGTTCCTTCCAGAGGAGAACGCCAAGCACGCAGTTCTCCGGCTCGCGGACGTTGCCGGGGAAATAGCATTGCGAGATCAGCTCAACTGCCGACGGCGCAAAGCCATGGTTCTCCATATTTCAAGGGTAAGCGCTGTGTCCTTCCAGGAGGACCCGCGATCTGTGGGCCTGCCGATTCTGAGGTGGATCGGAGATCGGCTTGTGTCTGAACTTGAACTTACGATTGACCCTGAGCGGCAGCCTCGGCGTTTTCGAGGGTGATCAACGGCGCTGTTGGTCGGCGGCATTGGTCGATGGACGACAAGGCACGGAGTCATCTCCGAGACCCTGGAGCCGACGCGGTGATCTCGGAGGTTGCCCGGCGCTACGGGCTGCGGCCGCGGCGGAACGCTCGCAAGCTTGCGACGTCGGCAGGACAGGCCACTCCCGCCTAGTGGTTTCGGTGGCGCCACCGGAACGACCCGTTGGGCCTACATCCTTGCACCAGAGCTCAAGGCCACGGCCTGAGAATCGGCCGCCGCTCCCCCTACTTGGTTCCTCAGCCGACAGCGCTAAGAAGGAGAGCAACTTCCGTCGGCGCGAGGATCATTGCGTCGTGGCCAGTGGCGAGTTCCTGCCACGCCCAGCCATCCTGCTTCGCGACCCATTCTCGCGCTCCCGCCATCGGCGGGTGGAGTGGATTAGTGCAGACGACATAGGTTCGGGGTCTGCCGTTGCCGAGCGGGTGCTCGAGCTTAAGTCCGCTTTCGTAGGTGCCTGCCGGATGCGGTGTTATCCGGCGCCGCACCCAGTCCGTGAGCGAGTGTCCCTCGGGAGTGCCGAATGCTGTTGGCGGCGGAGTCGGCATGAAGATACCCCGTCCTTCCTCCGCAACCAATTTTCGACGGGCGGCGACGATGTCGGGGGGCATGGTGCTGAATACACTTTGACCGCTCTCGACGATGGCGCCGTCGAGATAAACGAGATGGCTGATATGGTCGGGTATCCGGTCGGCGGCGCCGGTGATGCTGATGCCGCCTAGACTGTGACCGACAAGGATCACATCGCTCAGCTCTTCCGTTACAATGTGGTTGACGATGTCGGTCACGAATGTGTCGGGCGTGATGTCCTTGCACAGCAAACGTGCGCGTTCGCCGACACCTGTCTGGGTAGGCGTGGTCACGTGGCATCCCATCTTGCGAAGATTGGCGGCGACGTCCCGCCAACACCATCCGCCATGCCAGGCACCATGCACTAGCACATACGTCTTTATCATGGATTGTGCCGTTCCATTTGCTCACCGGCCGTTGTGGCTGCCATCCGGCACGATGGCCGGACATTGTCCAAAGGGGCTCGACCACGTTACCGGTGGTAAGTCCGGCACAGGCGCCCCGTGGCCTGAGGATACCCCTACCAAGTCGAGGAAACTTGAATTGCGAAACCCAATATTCACTAGCTCTTTGCAAGTGGATGGAGAGGCTCATGGTGTGCCGCAGTTGCTCGCTGCCGGCATGCTCTTGGCACCGGCTGATCATCCGAACTTGAACAGGACACCAAAGCCGCCGCGCGGATAGTTCCACTCGATGTCGCCGCCTTTCTCGCACAATATCCGGCAGGTGCCGCATTCCATGCAGCCGTCGGCGGTGATCTCGACTTGACCCTTGTCATTCAACTCATAGCATTTCGCCGGACAGACGTAGGTCAACGCAAGCAAGTTCGCGCTTGGCTTGTCGTGCGGTCGCACTATGATATGGGGGCGGCCGGAATCGACCAGATAGCGGTTCTGGTAAAGTTTGTCCTCGACACGAACCTTCGTCACTGCGATCGTCATCTTGTACCCTCTTCAGCGCCATGCCAATGCCAGGCGGACCGCGTCGCTGACCAACCCCCAGCGCGAGCGCGCGTTGATGAAGGCGGCCGTGGTGTTCTTTTCCTTCTCGATCTTCGGCGTGCCGTCGACACGCATGAAGGTCTGAGCGGCATGCGACATCAACCGCGGATAGCTGTCAAAAAAGTTGCTGGAATTGGTGTGGAGTAAGGCTGGCATGTCCTTGTATTTCTTAAGATCCTTGATCACAAAGGAGTCATCCAGCATCGTCTTGTAGAGCGCAAGGTTCGCTTTGGTCATAGGACCGTTGCGGCTTTTGACTTTGATGATCGCCTCAGCCGCGACACGACCCGAGGTCATGGCAAGGTTCGAACCCTCACGGTGAATGGCATTGTTCAGTTGCGCTGCGTCGCCGACGATGACCCAACCGTCGCCGAATAGCTGCGGAATGGCCCTGTAACCACCTTCGGGGATAAGATGGGCGGCATATTCTTTCACCTCCGAGCCAGCGATCAGCGGCCGGATCGAAGGATGGTTTTTCATCGCATCCAGGAGGGCGGACGGGCTCTCCATCGTCGCGGCGAAATCCGAGACCAGGCAGCCGATGCCGAGTGAAATCGACTCCTTATTGGTGTAAAGGAAGCCGAGCCCGGCCATGCTGCGAGAGATCGTGCCCACGGCCTCGATTACGCAGCCTTCATCGCCCTTCACCCCGAACCGCTGGCCAATGACCTCTTCGGGCAAGAAATGCATTTCCTTGACGGCAATCGCCACGGTCTCCGGCTTCGGCATCTCGCGCAGGCCTGCGCGAGTGCCAAGCAATCCCGACACCCCTTCTGCGAGAACGACCACATTCGCGAAGACCACTCCGCCAGCCCGGTCTGTGCGGACGCCGATCACCTTGCCATTGCCATCACGGACGAGTTCCGTCGCGGTCGTCTCACACAGGACCGTCGCGCCAGCCTCGCGCACCTTGCGGGAAAACCATTTGTCGAACTGGGCGCGGATGATCGTGTAGCGGTTGGGTTTCGCCTCATTGAAGTCGTCCGACCGGTAATGAATTCCGGTGTGAGACGTGTCGTCCATCACCCAAAGTCGCTGTTCGACCAGGTGCCGCTCGAGGGGCGCATCATCCCGGAAGTCCGGGATGATCTTCTCCAGCATGTTCGCGTACATTATGGCACCCTGGACGTTCTTAGAGCCCGGATATTCCCCGCGCTCCAACTGCAGTACCTTCAGCCCCTGGCTTGCCAAAGTGTAAGCAGCTGCGTTTCCAGACATGCCGGCTCCGACCACAATGGCATCGAATTGTTCAATCATGTCCTCTCCCTCAACTCGCAAGCTTGTCTCGACTGTGCGGCGACAGCCGCCGGGTGAAGGCTTCCGTCAGTGCGGGCAGGAAGCGGATTGCATCCGTGACGATCCCGAGGTGGGCGAACTCGAAAATCGGCGCGTTCGGATCGGTGTTGATCGCGACGATGAGATCGGCCCCCTCGACCCCAACTCGGTGCTGGATGGCGCCGGAAATTCCGGCCGCGATGTAAAGCTTCGGTCGAATGGTCTTGCCAGTTTGTCCAATCTGTCGATCAGCCGGCATCCAGCCCTTCTGGAC
>NZ_RZQI01000260.1:0-2026 GCF_003998335.1 Mesorhizobium sp. M7A.F.Ca.CA.002.05.1.1
GACGAGCCGGATCAGCACTTCGACGCGCCCGCCGCAGCATTGGCCGATTTCCGGGCCTAGCGGGACGTCCAGGGTAGCGCAGACTTTGTCAACCTCGATGCGGGTTCCCCTCCCCCTCGAGGGGAGGGTGGCGGCGAAGCTGCCGGGTGGGGTCGGATCGACCGGGCTCAACGCCCTGGCGGTGCCTTCTGATAGGACCCCCTCTGTCGGCTTCGCCGACATCTCCCCCTCAAGGGGGGAGAAGAGCATCTGCCTGGCCCTGTCGATTGCCATGTATTCGAGCTGACCGCCGCCGATCGTGCCAAAGATCGCCGCCCGCGAGACGAGCATAAATGCGCCCTTCTCGCGTGGCGTCGAACCTTTTGTGCCAGCCACTTCGACCAGGGCAATCCGGTCGGCGCTGGCAAGGAAGTCTCTCAGGCTTTGCACTTTCGAATTCATCATTCGCATTCCCGTGCGGGAAATATAGGTTTTTTCGGCCCGGATTGCACACATTGCTGACCCCCTGGGCCGGATTCAGGCGCCGGCCTCTTTCTTCAGCCGCTCGATCGCCATCAGCACGCGTTCCGGTGTGGCGGGGGCATCGAGGCGCGGGCAAATCTTGTTGTCGGCGACACTGGCCACCGCATCCGACAGCGCATGCAGCACCGACATGCCGAGCGGGAACGGCGGCTCGCCGACCGCCTTGGAGCGGTGGATGGTCGGCTCGCCCGCTTCCGGCCAGTCGGCCAAGGTGACGTTGAAGATCTTTGGCCGGTCGGAGGCGAGCGGGATCTTGTAGGTCGACGGCGCATGCGTGCGCAGCCGGCCCTTGGCGTCCCACCACAGTTCTTCCGTCGTCAGCCAGCCCATGCCCTGGATGAAGCCGCCCTCGATCTGGCCGATGTCTATAGCTCGGTTCAGCGAGCGCCCGCAGTCATGGAGAATATCGGTACGCTCGACCATGTATTCTCCGGTCAGCGTGTCGACCGAGACTTCCGAACACGAGGCGCCATAAGCGAAATAATAGAAGGGGCGGCCCTCGCCCTTGTCGCGGTTCCAGTGGATTTTCGGCGTCTTGTAGAAACCCGCCGCCGACAGCTGGACACGGGCCATATAGGCCTGCTTGACGAGGTCGGCGAAGGCGATTTCCTGGTTGCCGATGCGCACCCGGTTGGGCAGGAACAGCACCTGATCGCGCGGCACCTGGTATTTTTCGGCGGCGAAATCGGTCAGCCGGTCCTTGATCTGGCGCGCGCCATTTTGCGCCGCCATGCCGTTGAGGTCCGAGCCGGACGACGCTGCCGTGGCGGAAGTGTTCGGCACCTTGCCGGTCGTGGTCGCGGTGATCTTGACCTGGTCGAGGTCGATCTGGAACTCTTCCGCCACCACCTGCGCCACCTTGACGTAGAGGCCCTGCCCCATCTCGGTCCCGCCATGGTTCAGATGCACCGAACCGTCGGTGTAGACATGCACCAGCGCGCCGGCCTGGTTGTAGTGGGTGGCGGTGAACGAGATGCCGAACTTGACCGGTGTCAGCGCCAGGCCGCGCTTGATGAAACGGCTGTTGGCGTTGAAGGCCGATATCTCACGCCGCCGCCGCGCATAGCTGGCGCTTTCCTCCAACTCGGCGACGATGCGCTGGATGATGTTGTCCTCGACCGTCTGGTGGTAGGGCGTGATGTTGCGGCCCCTCTCGCTATCACCACTGGTGCCGTAGAAATTCTTTTTGCGGATTTCGAGTGGATCCTTGCCGACGGCAAAGGCCACCTCGTCGATGACGCGCTCGGCGCCGACCATGCCTTGCGGGCCACCGAAACCCCGAAACGCGGTGTTCGAGACGGTGTTGGTGTAGAGCGGCGCCGATTGGGCATGCACCGCCGGCCAGAAATAGGTGTTGTCGCAGTGGAACAGCGCGCGATCGGTCACCGGGCCGGAAAGGTCCGACGAAAAACCGCAGCGCGCCGCGAACATGAAATCGACGCCGAGGATATTGCCCTCGTCATCGAAGCCGACCTCGTAGTCGACGAGGAAATCATGACGCTTG
>NZ_RZQI01000260.1:2036-6883 GCF_003998335.1 Mesorhizobium sp. M7A.F.Ca.CA.002.05.1.1
GGTGTTTCTTCGCGGCGATCGCGGCCAATGCGGCAAACTGGTTGCCCTGCGTCTCCTTGCCGCCGAAGCCGCCGCCCATGCGGCGGATTTCCACCGTGATGGCGTTGCTCGGCACGCCGAGCGCGTGGCTGACCATATGCTGGACTTCGCTCGGATGCTGGGTCGAGGAATAGATGGTGACGTCCTGGTCCTCGCCCGGAATGGCCATGGCGATATGGCCTTCGAGGTAGAAGTGTTCCTGGCCGCCGACGCGCATTTTTCCCTTCAACCGGCGCGGCGCCTGACGGATGGCTGTGGCGGCATCGCCGCGCTTCAGCGTCAGTGGCGGCGTGACGAGTTTGTCCTTCCTAGGATCGAGCGCACCAATGTCGGTGACGAAGGGCAATTCCTTGTATTCGACCTTGGCCAGCCTGGTGGCGCGGCGCGCCTGCTCGCGGGTCTGCGCAATGACGCAGAAGATTGGCTGGCCGTAGAATTGCACCTTGCCGTCGGCCAGCACCGGCTCGTCGTGGCGGCCGGTCGGCGAAATGTCGTTTTCGCCGGGCACGTCACTGGCCGTCAGCACGTCGACAACGCCGGGCGCTGTACGCACCGCCGAGAGATCCATGCTGGCGATCGTGGCATGCGTGGCGCTGGAAAGCCCGAGGCAGCCATGCAGCGTGCCGGCCGGTTCCGGCATGTCGTCGATATAGACGGCGGTGCCACTGACATGCTTGTGGGCGGAGTCATGCCGTTGATCGGTGGCAACGCCGCCGGCGATCTTTTCAGCCTTGAGGTTGGGGGCAGCGTGCTTGTTCATCATGCGCGCCCTTTCCCTTCTCCCCGTTCACGGGGAGAAGGTGGCCCGAAGGGTCGGATGAGGGGCAGCGCCGACGTCGACAGCCTTGCAGACAAAGATCGACGACGGCGCCGCCCCTCATCTGCCTGCCGGCATCTTCTCCCCGTGAACGGGGAGAAGGACGCTACTCGCGACCGTTCGGCTGTTTGTTCACTGGCATTGGTGCTCATCATGCCGCCTCGTTGCGTGACACTTGGAATGGTGCCCGGGTATCCGTGGTCTCGGCAAAGAAGCGCAACAGCAGGTTTTTCGCCGCCAGTGCGCGATATTCGGCCGAGGCCCGCATATCGGTCAGCGGAGTGAAATCCCTGGCATATTCGGCCATCGCCGCTTCAACTGCCTGTTCGGTCCACGGCTTGCCGAGCAGCGCTTTTTCGACAGAGGACGCCCGCTTCGGCGTCGCCGCCATGCCGCCATAGGCGATGCGCACCTCCGCCACCGTGCCGTCTTTAGCCAGCGTCAGGAAAAAGGCGCCGAGGGCTGCGGTAATGTCTTCGTCGCGGCGCTTGGTGATTTTGTGGACGGCGAATTTCGTGCCCCTGGCCGGAACCGGAACGTGCACGGCCTCGACGAATTCGCCCGGTTGCCGGTCCTGTTTGCCATAGGCAATGAAGAAGGTTTCCAGCGGAATCGAGCGCCGCTTCTTGCCCTTGCGCAGGGTGAGACTTGCGCCAAGCGCGATCAAGGGCGGCGGCGTGTCGCCGATCGGCGAGCCGTTGGCGATGTTGCCGCCGATGGTGCCCATGTTGCGCACCTGTTCGCCGCCGATGCGATCGAACAACGGCCCCAGCGCCGGGATACGCTTCGCCAATGTAGCGAAGGCGTCAGTGTAGGTGACGCCGGCGCCGATCGAAATGACGCCCTTGTCTTCCGAGATGGTGCAAAGTCCGTCGAGATTGCCTATGAAAATGGCCGGCGAAATATCGCGCATATGCTTGGTCACCCATAGGCCGACATCAGTCGAGCCGGCAACGATGGTGGCGCCGGGTTCCTTGTCCAGCACGGCGGCGAAATCATCGACGTTGGCCGGCACGACCAGCCGCGCCTTGGCCGAACCGATCTCGACCCGGGCGCCGTCATGCAGGGCCTCGAGCCTCTCGGTGATCGCCTTGCGCTCTGCGGCCAGCGGATCCTCCGCCGCCTTACCGTAGCTGGAGATGGCATGCGCGGCGCGGATGATCGCCTCGTAGCCGGTGCAGCGGCAGAGATTGCCTTGCAAGGCCTTTTCGATATCCGCGTTCGACGGATTCGATGACTTCATCCACAGGCCATAGAGCGACATGACGAAGCCCGGCGTGCAGAAGCCGCATTGCGAGCCGTGGAAATCGACCATCGCCTGCTGCACCGGATGCAGTTGGCCTGATACGCCGCGCAGATGCTCGACGGTCACGACGTGTGTGCCGTCGAGCGAGCCGAGGAAGCGGATGCAGGCATTGACGCTTTCATAGACCAGCCCGTCCGCCGAGAGCTTGCCGACCAACACGGTGCAGGCGCCGCAATCGCCCTCGGCGCAGCCTTCCTTGGTGCCGCGCAGCGAACGGTCGAGCCGCAGCCAGTCGAGCAGGGTCGCGTCTGACGCCACCGACGAAAGCGCGACGTCCCTGCCGTTGAGGATGAAGCGGATTTCTTTGCGGATGCTGATTTTGGCCATGCCTCAGCTCCCCCTGTATGTCGAGTAGCCGTAGGGCGAGACCAGCAGTGGCACATGATAGTGCACGGGCTCGGCCATGCCGAAGCGGATTGGTACTACATCGAGAAAGGCGGGTTTCGGCAGGCTCAACCCCTGCTGACGCAAATAGTCGCCGGCGGCGAAGACCAGTTCGTATTCGCCGGTGCGGAACTCCGCGCCGGCGAGCAGCGGCTTGTCGCAACGGCCGTCGGCATTGGTGACAACGGTCTTCAGATGTGTCCGCGCCTTGCCGTCGAGGTGATAAAGCGCGATCGACAGTCCCGCCGCCGGCTTGCCGGTCGCCGTGTCGAGGACATGGGTCGTCAGACGCCCGCCATCGGCATTCGACGTTTCTGCCATTGGCCGCCTCCCATTTCCGGTACGAGCGAATTGGCCCGGTACGATCAAGTATCAACAGTGAATTGTGCGCCAATTAAAGGCGATGCATAAGTCCCGGTCGAGCGGAGTGCGACAAAAACACTTTCAAAAATTTTCGGGGGAATGCGAGAGGCACCCTTTCGATATCCTGATCATACTTCGGGCCATGCCCGGCGGGAGGGACGATGCGTTACAGCAGAGACATGCGCGGCTACGGAGCCAATCCGCCGGACCCGAAATGGCCTGGCGGCGCACATGTCGCCGTGCAGTTCGTCGTCAACTACGAGGAAGGCGGCGAGAACTGCGTCCTGCATGGCGACAAGGCGTCTGAAGCCTTCCTGTCGGAAATCGTCGGCGCGGCACCCTGGATGGGCCAGCGTCACTGGAACATGGAATCCATCTACGAATACGGTGCCCGCGCCGGCTTTTGGCGGCTGCTGCGGCTGTTCACCGAGTCGCAAGTGCCGATCACCTGCTACGGCGTCGCCACCGCACTCGCCCGTTCGCCGGATCAGGTGGCGGCCATGCAGGAAGCCGACTGGGAGATCGCCTCGCACGGGCTGAGATGGATCGACTACCGCGACCACAGCGCCGAAGATGAGCGCCGCGACCTCGAGGCGGCGATCAAGCTGCACTACGAAGTGACCGGCGCGCGCCCGACCGGCTGGTATACGGGTCGCACATCGATCAACACAGTGCGGATTGTGGCGGAAGAAGGTGGTTTCGACTATGTGTCGGACACCTATGACGACGAGCTGCCCTACTGGTTCGAGCATGAGGGCGGCGCGCAGCTCATCATCCCCTATACGCTCGACGCCAACGACATGCGCTTCGCCACGCCGCAGGGCTTCAACTCGGGCGACCAGTTCTTTGCTTATTTGAAGGACAGCTTCGACACGCTCTATGCCGAGGGCAAGGCCGGCCGGCCACGCATGATGAACATCGGTCTGCATTGCCGCCTCGTCGGGCGGCCGGGGCGGGTGGCGGCGCTGAAGCGCTTCGTCGACTATGTGAAGTCGCACGACAAGGTCTGGCTGGCGCGGCGCATCGACATCGCCAAGCACTGGCAAGAGGTCAATCCTTATCAACCGGCGGCGCTCAGCCCATCGAAGATGGAATTCGAGACCTTCGTTCATACCTTCGGCGGCGTGTTCGAGCATTCGCCCTGGATCGCCGAACGCGCCTACGAATTGGAACTGGGCCCGGCGCATGACACTTCAGGCGGCCTGCACAACGCGCTTTGCCGTGTCTTCCGGTCCGCCAGCGAGACCGAGCGGCTTTCGGTGCTCAACGCCCATCCCGACCTTGCCGGCAAGCTGGCCAAGGCCAAACGGCTGACGGCGGAATCGACCAGGGAACAGGCCTCGGCCGGCCTCGACGCGCTGACCGACAAGGAGCGCGAACTGTTTTCCAAGCTGAACGCCGCCTACGTCACCACCTTCGGCTTTCCCTTCATCATCGCGGTGAAGGGCAAGACGAGGCAAGAAATCCTGGCGGAGTTCGAGGCGCGCATCGGCAACAGCCGCGGCGTCGAATTCGAGACCGCCTGCAAACAGGTCGAGCGCATCGCACTGCTCCGCCTCAAGGACATGCTTCCGCAATAGGTTTGAACCCATGGATACGATCAGAATGCCCGAGCGAACCTATTACGCACCACATGGCGGCCACCCCGGCCAGAGCGAGCTTCTGACCGGCCGCGCCGTCTTCACCGAGGCCTATGCCGTCATTCCTCGGGGTGTGATGCAGGACATCGTGACCAGTGCGTTGCCGTTCTGGGACGAGACCCGCGTCTGGATCTTGTCGCGACCACTGTCCGGTTTTGCCGAGACGTTCTCGCAATACATTGTCGAGGTCGCGCCCGGCGGCGGCAGCGACCGGCCGGAACCCGATGCCGGCGCCGAAGGCGCGCTGTTCGTGGTCGAAGGCGAACTGACGGTTCTGCTGGCCGGCAAGAAGCATGTC
>NZ_RZQI01000025.1:0-16927 GCF_003998335.1 Mesorhizobium sp. M7A.F.Ca.CA.002.05.1.1
GGCTTGACGACCACCGTGTTGCCGAGCGCCAGGCATGGCGCCAGCGTGCCGGTGAGCAGCATCAGCGGCGAGTTCCATGGCGTGATCATGCCGACGACGCCGATCGGCTCGCGCAGGTTGAAATTGAGCATGTCGAGCTTGTTGACCGGAATGGTGTCGCCGAGCAGCTTGTCGGCCATCCCTGCGAAATAGGTGTAGCTGTCGGGCATGGCGCGCATCTGCGCCCGCATTTCCTTGAGCAGCTTGCCGTTGTCACGGGTCTCGATCAGCGCCAGCGCGTCGGCGTGCTCCAGCACCAGTTCCGCCAGCCGGCGCACCAGCCTGCCGCGGTCGGTCTGGGTCATGCGCCGCCAGGCAGGCGCCGCGAAAGCGGTACGTGCGGCCTCGACGGCCGCGCCGACATCCTCGGCGCCGGCCTCGGCGAACTCGTACCAGGGCTTGCCGGTGGTCGGGTCGAAACTGTCGATGTACTGCCCGGTTTTCGGCGCCACGAACGCCCCGTTGATGAACAGGTTCTGGCGTGAGCCTTCGAGCGATCCGACCGTCGTTTTCATGCTGTCTGTCCTGCGTGGAGCATCATTCGGACGCGGCCTGCGTCCACGATTGCGACTGGCCGTCGATCATGGCGACACGGCCGCCATCGCCGGTGTCGATATAGATGCCGAAGCGTTTGTCCTGGCGCTCGCGGGCATAGCGGCGCAGCATGGCGCGCAGTTCATGCGTGGCGATCCGCTCATAGGGCAGCGCGTCGACGGAAAAGAAGGCGTGACCCTCCGGAAGTGCGGCTTCAGCGCTCTCACGGCTCAGTTCGGCGCGGTAGATGAGATAGCCCGGGTCGCTGTCGGCGACGTCGAAGACCGAATAGAGGAAGGTGTTTTCAGGGACGAGGGTCAGCGCCTCGCCGCCATCGAGGACGAGCTGACTGTCGGCCTTGCGGCGCCGCGCCGTCGGCAGCACCCAACTTCCCTTGCCATCGGTGCGCAAGAGGATGCGGTCGCCGGCTTCGACAAGATAGCCGATGATCATGTCCTGCGAGGCCAGCCAGCCGGCAGGCAGCGGATCCTTTACGCTGGCGTAACGGCCGCGGCAAAACCCGAGCGGCGCCGATGGGCTGGTTCCGAAAGCCTGGACCTGGCCGATCAGGATGATGTGGTCGCCGGCCTCGATGCGGTTGTGAACGGTGCAGTCGAACCATGTCAGGCTGTCGGTGAGGATCGGCGCGCCGGTGTGGGCGCGGTCATGGTTGACCGACTGGAATTTGTCCGCCGCTTTGGATGCGAACACCGAAGAAACGTCGACCTGGCCTTCATGGAGGAAATTGACCGCGAAGGACCGTGTTTCGTTGAATGCGGGAAAGCTCGCCGCCGCCTTGGCGACGCAGACCAGGAGCAACGGCGGGTCAAGCGAGACCGAGGTAAAGGAGTTCGCGGTCATGCCGCGCGGATTGCCGTCGCAGTCGCGCGTGGTGATGACGGTCACGCCGGTGACGAAGGTGCCGAAGGCACGACGCAAGGCGATCGGGTCGATCGTCCTGTGTACCACCGCGTCCGCCATTGCTTTCCTCCCATAGTGTCGGATGAAAGCTAGGCAAGAGACGGCCGGCCTTCTTCCTCCGGTCTGTAGGAAAGATGTCGGGGCGTGCTGCTGCCATCCCGAGCAAGTGCAGGCGCAGCGCGCCTGCACTTGCGGCGGCTGCCGCGTCGAAACAGTGGTGGCGAGGTCAACAGAGTCTAACGGGCTGTCGGCGTGCGGCTGTCGATGATGCCGCTGAGACGGATCGCGAGTTCAACCGCGAAGCGCTGTTCGGGCGTGTCGAGACGGATGCCGAACAGGTCCTCCATGCGCGACAGGCGATAGCGTAAGGTGGTGACATGCAGGCCGATGGCGTCGGCGCAGGCCTGGCTGCGGCAGCCCTCGCGCAGATAGGCAAATAACGTCTCCAGATAGGGCGTGCCGTGCTCGCGGTCATGCGCGATCAGGGCGCCGACACTTTCGTCGACGAAGCCGCGCACGTCCGGAGCGTCGGCAGCGGCGACCAATATCGGCAGCGGACCGAAATCCTGGCCGGCAAAAACGCCGGTGCGCCCGAAGGAACGGCCGATCCGGATCATGCGGCGGCACCGCTCCCAGGCGATGGGATAATCGACCAGCGCGGCACAGGCCTCGGAAAGCACAACCACCGGCTCAGCTTCGAAATAGCGGCCAAGCCCGGCCGCAATCTTGTGCGGCAATTTCGCGAAGCGCGCGCCATCCTGCCCGGTATCGGCCGGGACAAGACAGACAAGCCCATCCTCCACCGCGATTGCCGTGCCGGCAATGCCGGCCTGCTGCAGCAGACGCATGACCTCGTGATGCGGATCGGCAAGGCCGATGGCACCGTCCTGTTCGGCGAGGTCGACGACGATCATCTTCTGTGCAACGGTCAAGTCGAGCCCCAGCCGGCGGGCGCGACTGACGATATCGGCCTCGTCGCGCCAGCGGCGCTCCGCCACCTCCAGGAAAAGCTCGGTCAGCGAGCGCGTCTCGAAACGGAAGCGCACGAAGCTGCGCATCATCTGCACGCTGAGTGCGAATTTGGTGCTGTCGAGCAGCATCTGATCGAGTTGACCAGACTCGTGAGGCGTCGGGAAAATCATCAGTGCGCCAACCACTTCGGCGTCGATGCTAAGCGGCTCGATGCGCACCGAAAGCTTGAGCTGTCGCTTGCCGTCATCGACGAACAGCGTCTCGGTGTGACGCCCGTCGGACACGCCGCGCGCTATCTTGAAGATCTGCCGGCTGAGCGTTCCGCTCACCGCCTGCTGCCAGGAGGCGGCGTCGAAATGCGCCTCGCTCGGGGAACGGCCGGCGACAACCAGATTGGCATGGAAATCGATCACCACCACAGGATTGGGTAGCAGCTCGCTGACCTTTTCGGCGAGCGAGGCCACCGATCCGTCCGACAAGGCTTGCTGCAGAAGCGAGGTGTGCGCCGATAGGGCGCGCTGCAGACGCTCGCCGGCCTGCTTCTCCTGGCGCAGCCGATGCTGCTTCTCGACCGCGATCTCACCCAGATGCACGATCATGCCGATGAAGGCGATATCCTGCGCCGTCACTTCGGTGATCTCGCGCGAAACGACGGTCAGCACCATCGGCCGGCCGTCTTCGTCGACGCAGTTCATCGGCATGACCAGAACACTGCGGTAGTCGCGCTCGAAGGCTTCTCGGCGGTAGCCCGGGAACTCCTCCGATACGCGCGCGTCCCTGATGTAGACCGGCTCGTTGCGGTTGAGCGCGACGATCGAGGGACTGGTGGCCAGCTCCCAACGGTCCGGCAACGTGCGGTGAATGAGCGTCGGGTCGTGGCGCACGATGACATAGGCGTGGCCGTGGGCGGCGTCGATGCCCATGATCGAGCCTAAAGTCCATTGGGCATGACGACAGGCCGCCAGCACGAGATGGCGCAGCACGGACTGGAGATCGCCGCCCGAATTGATGAGGCTGGCGGCGTCCCGCAAGGAGAGAATTTGCGATTCGTGGTCCACGCCTGATCTTCCGCCGCTCGCGAAGGGCGAATTTAAGCCGTCGCGGATATACGAACGCTACACCGCTTCCAAGCGGGACGCACGCCGTTTCTTCCTACGAACCGGAGGAATACCCGACGGTTGGCGTGCATTATCTTGAGCTTCCACCTGGGGAGGCCAAATCATGGAATTGCGAAAAGTCAGCACCTTCATCGAGGAAGTGCACATCGAAGGCGGCAAAGCGGGTGCAAGGCCGGTAACGTCGATCGTGGTGGCAGCCGTCCTGCGCAATCCATGGGCCGGGCGCGGCTTCGTCGAGCATTTGCGGCCGGAGATTGTCGCCATAGCGCCCCGGCTGGGGCAGGAACTCACGAGCCGCCTGATTGGATTGATGCAGGCGGAACGCATCGAAAGCTACGGCAAGGCGGCCGCCGTCGGAACCGCCGGCGAGATCGAGCATGCCTCCGCCATGATCCATACGCTGCGCTTCGGCAATGTCTTCCGCGACGCCGTCGGCGGCACGACCTATCTCGAATTCTGTAACACCCGCAACGCGCCGGGCGCGCTGCTATCGCTGCCGATGATGCACAAGAGCGAGAACGGTCGCCGCTCGCATTTCATCACCGCCAACTTCCAGATCGCCGACGGCCCGGCTGCCGACGAGATTGTCGTGGCCATCGGTGCTGCGGACGGCGGCCGGGTTCACCCACGGATTGCGGACCGCTTTCAGGACATGAAAGAGATGGAGCAGGAAGCAGCGATGTGAGGCTTGCGCTGGGTTCCACAACATCACCGTGGGTACCACAGCATCACCAATGTTCAGAGCCGGCGAATGCTGATGACGATCTCGCGGCCTATTTCGAAGAGCTTGCTAGGCTGCAGTGCAGGCTCTCCGGACCCGAAGGTGCTTGGCGAACTGCACAGGCGTCCTTGCCGTTCATCTCCGGCCATCGATGCTGTCGACATGCGGCGTTGCGATCCGGCACCTTTGATGCCGGAACTATGGCGGTAGCTAGTTTGCCAGTACCCTCCAATTGCCTGCCTCTTCAAGAGCCCGCTACGCCGGTGGCGGGCTTTCGCTTTGTTGGTGCGCAAGCGTCAGGAAGGCAGTCGCCGAATTGGCGGGAACAATTTAGCGAAAAGTAAATTCAACGGTCTTCTGGTAGGAGGCCAAAATGTCCCAGCGAAGCATCGACAAATGACCGATTGGATCGCGCAGACCGCGAGGCAAAAGTTGATAACGCGGCCGAGAGAGAGGCGCGTTTTTTAAAGACTGCGCGACTTCGAGAACAACGCCTTGCTGCCGAAGCCAAAGGTTCCCAGGCTTCGAAGAAGGGGCGATCCAGGAGCTAAGGCGCTTAGCCGCCGACGCCGACCGTCAGACAGCGACGCCCTTCTGACGGAACATTAAGCTACGCTAATAGTTCTGACGCGCCGGAGCGCCCGACGATCCGGGCACGTCATCCTTGGCCCGCCGCTGCGGTAAATGGGAGGCGAGTTCTTTACATTCGGCCTGCGCGAGGCCCGCTCGACGCGTGAGTGAGGGAGACATCATGGATCCCGAAAAGCCCAGCATTTATGCGCCGTCCGCCGAGCTGCTCGCTGCCATGGCTAATGAAAAGCGCCTTCTCGCTCTAATCATTCTTGCCGACGGAGAAATATCCGTTTCTGATCTGGCGTCGCGATTAGGGCTTAGCAACTCCGCACTCTCCCAACATCTTAGCATAATGCGAGAATTTGGGCTGGTCACCCGGAGGCAGGAGCGTCAAAAAGCGTATTACTCGTGCACAGATCGTGCCCTGAAGGTCCTTGAACTCCTGGACTGGCTTGCTGAGAGGAAAACTCTGCCTGGCCGCGACCATCATCCATAAAGCCCGAGACCTTTGGAGAGGTTTCCTCTCGGCCTTCGCTCTAACGTGCTTCCCGCATTCGTGCCGGAGAGGCGTGCCAAGAGCGCTTGCGATGTCGCGACTTTAAGGCTCCTCATCTTCGTCCGGATGTGGAGATTTATACGCTTCAGCCCCGCCGCCAGCGATGGCGGCGGGGCTGAATTGGTTCGTTCAGTCGTAAACCTTGATGATTTTTCGGGTGCCTGGGTCCACCAGCACCGTGCGGTTGTCGACCACCACATAGCGGTATTTGACGTTGGGAACCTCATGGATCTCAACCGTGTCCGGCAGAGCTGTCCCGACATTCAGTTCCACGCCGGGGAGCTTGACCGACGCCAGGGGCTGCTGCTTCACATATTCGCGGATGACGGTGTCTTGTTCCGGCTGGATAATGATGTCGTCCGCGGCGGCTGAGCCGATCCCAGCCAAGAGCAACATCGCTGCTGCGGTGTTCTTTAGAAGCATGTTCATATCTGCACTCCCGTAGGGACTGGCGCAACACGATCATCGTCCCGCGCCGCCCGACAACTTGAACATGGAGCCGCCCTAGACGTTCCGCCTTAGGTACTTAGGTCTAGTCCCTTTGGGGCCTAAGTCTGGTCCTAGAACACGCATTGGTCCTGTCAGAGACAGCGACTGGAACGCCTGCCTCCCGCGGCTGTTGTCTCTCGAACTTGGGAGAAAGCAGATGGATAAAAGTGCTGGCCAAGCACGACGCCGATAGCAGGTTCGCGAGCCGCCCAGCTGCTCGCGAACCTATATCTTTAACTTGGAGTAGGTGACCTGATGTTGCGCGACAAAGAGAGTCGGATCTTAGAGGCAGGCTTACTGGCAGCAGTGCCTATTTGTGTGGCGATTACCGCACTGGTCGCCTTGATGACTTTGGCCCGGATATGAATCGGTTCCTTTTCGCGGCCTCCGACTTCCTATCTCGGCCGCCGGGCTTCTATGTCATTCTCATAGCAATGGTTTTGTGCACCGCCCTGGTGCCCTTTGGTCTGACAAGTGCGGTTACCTACGCCCTGTCGGTTGCCGCCATCGTGATCACTGGTGTTGTCCTTCTACAAGGCTATCGCGACACCGCCGCCATTCACGCCAAACTCGATGAGATCATCGTTTCACTGAATGAAACCAGAAATGACGTTGTCGGATTGGAGCACGCCGAGCCGGAGGAGATCAGGGAGAAGCTTGTAGAACTCGAAGCAGAGGCGTCCCGAACGATCGGCGCTGCCAGGCGCGAACTTTCGAAAGCAACAGGAGAGAGATCATGAACAATATCATTTGGCTCGTCGGTGCGGTGGTCGTCGTCTTGGCAATTTTGAGTTTCTTTGGCCTTCGGTAGGGCGGCGGCCATTTCCGCCGACAACCTGAAGGCTTACGGGACCAAACTTGGCGTTGCAAAATTGCTTTTCATGAATGACAATCATCCGCCCCCCGACAAGTTGGTGTCCGATCCACCGCCAGATTGGCAGGGCGTGCTTTTTGCCACCGCTGCCCTCGTCTCATCCTTATGCGCCCTGCTGCTGGCATTTTGGATGTCTGTTTGATCGCTGTCGGACAGCCCATTGTCCTATAGAGAGCCAAAAAGGTTTGGCACCAAAGTTGCATTGACAAGTTGGGGCGGATGAAGCCCGCCGCTTCGCAAATGGGGCGGCGGGCTTTCATAAGTTTAACCCTCAGAAACGAGCAGCGGCGGGTGCTTTGGCCGTTCGCGCGATCACTTGGCGGAGGTTAAGCATGTCGACCCGCCGGCATGCCGGTTAGGCGGAGTCTGGGCGCGACCTACGTCTTTCCGCCTTTGTGGTGCTTTTCTGACCGGGCGTCTGCTTCAGGCTCTTTGCCGGATCGCACACCGAACTTTTCACCGTTGGATTTTTCGCCCTCAGTTGCGCGGCGGAGACCTCATTCACGAATGTAGTGTCATGTGGGATTTCCAAGGAGGGCATCCGAATATCGGATGTCAGTCCACTGGCCAAACGATCATAAGCATCGGCACGGCAACAATGACTACGAGAAAAGATAGGGGCAGTCCCAGACGGGGATAGTCGCTGAAGCGGTAGCCACCCGGCCCCATGACAAGCGTGTTGCACTGATGTCCGATCGGGGTGAGAAAGTCACAGCCGGCGCCAATGGCGACAGCCATCAAAAATGCTTCCGGCCGGTAGCCCAGATCACCAGCAAACTCGGCGGCGATAGGCGCCATGACAAGGACGGTGGCGGCATTGTTGAGGAATGGCGTAACGGCCATGGCGGCGACAAGGATGAGCATCAGTGCGCCGGACGCCGGAAGGAGTGTCCCCAGCCTAGCAAGCTCGCCGGCAACTACTCCCGTCGCCCCTGTACTGCGCAGCGAATCGCTCACTGGAATGAGAACGGCCAGCATCACGAGGATAGGCCCATCGAGCGATTGGTATACGTCGCGGAGCGGAATGACCTTGAAAAGCACAATCGCGACAGCGGCCGCGAAGAAGGCGACGGAGACTGGCAGCAGCCCAAACGCCGTCGCCACCATGGCGAGAGCAAGGATTACTACCGGCACGATACCCTTGCGGACGCTACCAAGAAGGATAGCCCTTTCTGCCAGCGGTAAGCAGCCGAGTTCACGAAGTATCTCGGGCATCCTGGCTGCACTGCCCCGCAAAACGACAACGTCCCCGAGCCTCAGCTCGACTTCGGCCAGCCTGCGGTCGAGGCGCTCCCCGCGACGGCTGACAGCCAGGAGGTTGACATTGAAGCGATCGTAAAGGGCAAGGCGCTGGGCGGTCCAGCCGATCAAAGAGGAGCTTTCACCGATTACGGCTTCGATAGCGACCATTTCGTTGGTGGTGTCGTCACCAGCGACCCTATCCCCGGTCACGCTGAGCCTGCCCTGGGAGACAAGGCGATCCAGCGCTTCTGGGTCGCCTTCGAGCAACAGGATGTCATTCACCTTGAGGATCGCGTCGGGCAGTGGCGTCATCCGCATCGTGCGATTGCGCAGAATCGACGTCACGATTGCATCGCCGCCGGCGAGCTTCATGAGGTCTGCGACGGTTTTCCCGAGCACCGTGGAGTCGGCGACAATTCGAGCCTCTGTAAGGTAGTTCTTGATGTCGAGGGCTTCGTTCAGTGATCCGCCAAGCTTTTCGCGCACCGGCAACAACCAATAGAAAAACAGCAGGAAGATCGTTCCGGCAGCGGCTATGCCAGCTCCAACAGGTGTGAAGTCGAACATTGTGAAGGCGGTTCCGGTCAGCTCCTCTCGTACTCGGGACACAACGATGTTGGGAGATGTTCCCACCTGCGTCATGAGACCGCCGAGCAGTGATCCGAACGCCATAGGCATCAGGAATGTCGAGGGTGAAATGTTAGACCGGCGCGCGAACTGGAAGGCGATCGGAATCATGATAGCGAGCGCCCCGATATTCTTTACAAAGGCAGAGAGAATCGTGACCAAGATCACCAGCAGCGCCAGTTGCGACCGAACTCCCGATAATTTCGGAGCAAAGCGCTTGATGGCGGCCTCCATGATACCCGAGCGTGCTATCCCTGCGCTCACCAGCAGAGCACTGCCGACAATGACCACGATATCGTCGCTGAACCCGCTGAAGGCCTCGTCAAAAGGCACGATGCCAACCGCGAGAGCAAGCAACAGTGCCGCGGCCGCGACCAGATCATAACGATAGCGACCCCACACGAACGCTGCCATCATCACGAAGGTTACGGCAAATGACAAAATTTGCGGCGTCGTCATGTCTTCGAATGCCCCAGCCGCCAATGCGACTGATCAGAACGGCCAAACCGCCCCTTTTGTTGCTTTGCTGATTGCGGCTTTGCCAGCACGATCCTGAATGCCATCGGGCGATGGCCGCTGGCCCACGGCTTCCAGCGCAGATGCCTGCGATCGTCAACTTTCAGGCAATGGCAAAACTGACCTTACGACCGATTTGAGACGCATTGCTGACAGGCATTTGTGGGACGGGAGCGGAACGGCGACTTCTGGCAAATGACAAGCGATAGCAGAAATTCGTCAGTTAGGGTCGGCGTCTCTGGCTGGCTTGGATGGAACATATAGAGGTGCCAGAAATGCACAGGTCGGATGGGAATGCGGAGACCCTCCAGATTCCGGGCAGCTCCTGTCTCGGCTTTGCAGGCCCGACCATCTGTCGAATGGCATCGCGGAGAGATTACGGACTCAGTTACTTCTGGCGAAAGGCGGAGTGGAACGACACAACCAACGGACCTAGCACATAGTCGAGCGCGGTGCGTTCCTCGGTGACGATCATGACTGACGCCGGCATGCCCGGATAAAGCGCAATCTGTGGGGCTGCAGCCAATTCCACCGGGTCGACTGCTACGTCGGCAAGATAGTAGGGAAACCCGGTCTTGCTGTCGGTAATGCGATCCGCCGAAATGCGGGTGACGCGACCATGAACTATGGGTATTGAGCGCTGTTTGTAGGATGTGAAACGAACTTCGGCACGCCATACCGGGTCGCAGGTTCGATATGTCCTCGACGCGAGTCTGAGGGACGACCAGCGAATTTTCGGTCGGAACGATATCGAGGATAGTCTGGCCCGGCGAAACGATCGCGCCGATCGAGAAGACGCTGAGATCCATCACCTGGCCGTCATAAGGCGCGCGCCCTTCGGCTCGGTCCATGGCAGCACGGCAAGGTTCGATTGCGTATCGATCAGCATGGCTGATAGTTTGGCTCGGCGCTCATAGGTCAATTGGGCGATCTGCCCGTTGAGTTCGGCTTTGCTCTGTTGGCTGCCGGCTATAGCGCCGAGGTTCTCGTCGATTAGGCCCTGCAGATCCGAGGCCGATCGTTCCAATTCCAGAATGCGCGGGCGGGTGGTCAATCCAGCCTTGAGCAGCTTTGACAGGCTGGCCTTCTCGTCGATGGTCGATTGCATCTGGGCCTGGTAGGATTGGACCCGGGCCTGCTTGCCCTGGATCTGCTCCTCGAGCTCGGCAATCCGCCGCTCGAGGATCTGTCTGGCGCCGGCCATCGAGGCGCGCTGCACGGATGTTTTGTTGCTTCTGCTGAAATGGCGGGAACACTTTGCTGCTGATGACCATTCGGAGGAGCTTCAATCCAGCGCGTTGCCAGTGGATCGGACGTTCACATGGTCAGGCATCGGACCGTCGTCACCTGGTCATCGGTGATCTTCTTCAGGTCGTCTTGTGGCATCGGCTTTCAAATAGCGGCGGAAATTCGCCAGCGTAACACCCTTCATGGTCGCGCCGCCCGGATCGGACGGATTGTCTGACCAGAGTCAGATTTCAAACGCGCGCAAGCGCCCGCGCAAAGTGGCTGTCATGGCTAGTACCTTCCGCCTGATGGGCAATTGTTAAGTTTGGCAGTGAAGTTAGGAGGGCGGAAAAATCAGTCGGTTGAGCAAATCAGCGGTCTAGCCGCTCGCACTCATCGAGTAGGCCACCAAGCTCCAGGCAGAGATCGACGCGGCCGAGGCTGTTTGCGTTGTCATCGATCCCCATGCGGCGGTTGTAGGCCGTGACGGTGTCCTTCAGTTGAGAAACACGACCGGCCTTATGACCGCTGGAATAGGCGAAACCAGCGATGCAAACGGTTGCGGCGATTGCAAGCGCGGCAGTCTTGGCGTTCATGGTACTTTCGCCTCTCGAATCAAATTTGGGGAGAATTCGTCCATGGAAGGGAGTTTGACCGAATTAGCAGCGCGGCTCCAGATGCAATGGAAGGCTTGGGCTCCCGCGATTGGCCTTGGAGTTGCCGCCGCCATCGGCATGATTTGGACCGTCTATCTGCCGATTGTCGGATTGCGTCACCTGCTCGGATACAATTAGACCTCTAGTATCAGCACAGGCTGGTCCAATCGTGCCCAGCTATCCGAGATAGTTCAGCGGGTGCGGGACGAAACACTGCGGACGAGCATCGGCAAAGTCGCGACCCTCGACGGCCGAGCAGTCATCTATCAGCTACAATGATGCCCCTGCAGACTCCTGGCGAATCTGAGAAAGGCCGGGCATCCTCGATTGAGATGGCCACACGGGCTGCAAGTAGTTGCCGTCGAATGGCACGCCCGGTCATCAGGGCGTGCGCCCCGAGCCGAGGCCCTTACCACGACCCTTTTGGAAAACAAGCGGCAAGGCATCATCCCCAGGTCGGGCGGATTGCTGACGTTGTCAGTGGTAGTGCCTCTTCGCAGAAATTAGACAGGCATTTGGGCAGAAGTGGTCATTTTCTGAAATTCGGAAAGAATCTCCGGGAAACTCTGCGCGAGATATCGAACGACACGGGCGTTCTCCAGCAACCGGCAGAGATACCCCCTGGCCACCACCAGATCCAGGTGGTCGGATCCATAGCTCTCCTCGACAAGCTGGTATTCCTTATCGAGTTTGGTTGATTCGTTTTCCATCAATGCGATCTGCGCATCGCTCAGTCCGGCTAGCTTTTTCGGCTGCGACGTATCGGCAAGCTGGGAGGGCGGGGTCGCGCCGACCAGGGATTTTGCGTAGTTGATCGAGAACTTGTTCATGGCGATCATCAGTTGCGCCGCCTCGATCTGGCGCACGGCTGCCAGCTTTCGCAGTTCGATGAACGTGTTGGTCGGAACGAAGCGGTCCTTGAGCATGTCGATCGCTTCCGGGCATATCCCTTTCAGCAGATGTTTTTTAAGCCTGATTTGGCCGATGTTGACATTGAGGGTTCTCGCGATGGTCTCTTCCGGGACGCCGCTGTCGATGGCCTTCAGGATCATGAAGTGTTCCTGGATCGTCGCCAGCCGGCTTACCCGTTTGTTGTAGGTGAATGCCTCGTCATCGTTGGCGACCAAACAATCAACCTCAGTGTCGCCCATCTCCCGCAATATCTCGATGCGCATGTGGCCGTCGACCAAGAGGTACTTTCCCGGCGTGTCCTTGTCCTTTGCAACCACGGGCAATTCCACAAGCCCGATCTCGCGAACGGACGACCTGACCTGTTGATATTTCGGAGTTTCCCTGGCGCTTTCGGTGAACAGGTGAAGCGGCTGGATGTCTTCAAGACGAAGGCAAATAGTAGCGCGCTCAAAAGCGAATTTTATGTCTGGAACGGTAGGACGCTTTGCGGTCATGCGGGCTCAACTCTGCTGATCCGGGCCGCCAGGTTTCGTGGGAGGGTGTTCAGTCCTTCCGCCGCAAGAAGATCCTGGAATGCCTCTTCTGCCATGAGTTGCCGCAAGGCGTGGGTGACAAACAGCAGGCGGTTTCGCGTTGCATCCGCTTTGCGGACCAGAATGCGTTTCCTGTCCGTGTCCGCTTTGAACGCCTTGATCAACGCTGATGCTGAAGGATTCTTCCTGCGATCTGGCAGGAACGTTCCCAGGCCTTTCCCCCGCCTGCGGCGGTTCTCAATCAGGCGTCGCGCTATCACAAGCTTATGACCGCGCAGTTGGTTCTCTTGATAGGCAAGCTGAAGAACGGCCTGAATCCCTGGCTCGTCGGCGGTGGAAATATCGACTGCTACCGACAGCGGGATCTGGCCGGAGTCGACCGCCCGCAGAAGGCGCTGTTCGCCTTGCGACAGGAGGCGTGCAACCCCTCTGACATATTCGGTCGAAAGACCGATCTTTGCTGCAATGTCGACGTCGGAATAGCCGCTTTCTTTCAGCCGACCGATGTCGCGAAGCAGGTCATAAGCGGTATGATACCGGCGAGCACAATTTTCCACCAAGCCTTTGACCAGCGCCTCGGCCTTGGTTGCCTCTATCACAAACGCGGGAATCTCGGTCTGGCCAAGCAACCTGAAGGCCTCGATCCGCCCCTGGCCGCACACCAGGTCGTGCGTGAAAGCGCTTTCGTCGACATTCCTCGTGGTCACCGTGATGGGACGCTTCAGGCCGACGCTCTTGATGCTGTCGACAATGTCCTGGAAGGACTTTTTGCCTCGCGCACGCGGGTTGGTGATCTTGATCGCGTCCAGGCGCAGGAGCGAGATTGGTCTGTTGGCGGTGACCATCAGCGAGCGGCCGAGATGGCGTCGCGTTCGGCCAAGGCGAACAGCGGATCCAGCGATTTGTAGAAGAAAGTGTTGAATTCCAGCCTTTTGTTCAAGGCGCAGTTTAAGGGCTTCCCGCCAATCTCATTTGCTGGCGCTATCAGATAGTCGAGGATCGTCTGGTTATCCGGGCTCATGCGGATGGCCACTTTCACGTCCGCAGCGGTACCCCGTTCCGCAGAGGCCACCCAATGAGGATAGCCATATGGCGTGGCCCGACAGCGACCCATCGCAATGGCTACGGTGAATTCATCGTTGACGCGAAGCACGCCGAGAGCACTCTGACGCACCGCAGATCCGCCCGCCCGCTCGATGGTCGCTATTGTCGTTTGGACGACTTCTTCGAAGACCTCACGAAGCCGCCTTCTGATATCAAGAAACCGATAGTTCTGAGACGGATCGTATCCAACGAGCTTGTAGGCTCGCAGCAGACTGCCGAATTTTTTCCTGTAGCGGCTGCTCGGCGGACAGTCAGCCGCCGCGTCAATCATCGGGCCTGAAAGGGTACCGCGCCTCTTCAGAAGTTGGGCGAGCACAACCAACATCTGATCGTTGCTCATCTTAGATGAGCGGGCGTCGGCTATGGCTTGAGCCCGGTCGAAAAGCTTGCGGTCCACAATGGGTTCAAAGGCGCCGTCGGCGCGGACCAATCGGGTCGTATCGTTGGTCACCTTCCTTTGCTTGAGTTTGAAAGACTGCCGATTCCAGACGTTGTTGCCCACGTATTTTTCGTTGCTGAGTATTTGATGAATGGATTCGCGTTTCCACGATCGATTGAGATCGGTGACCACTCCCTTGGCATTCAACGACCGCGCAATCTGCAGCTCGGTCCGACCAGCCATCACGTATTCATCATAGATCCAGCGCACCGTCGCGATTTCATCAGGTGGTCCAGGCACGAGGATGACCCGATCCGTCTGGAGGCTCTTGTACTCTTTGAGAGCGAGCATGGTCTTTGTGCGCCCATGCTGGTCGATGAGCCGGCGCCTCAGGCCCAGGCCGGACGACCCTCCCTGCCGGTATCCCATTTGAATGAGCCTGCACTGGCCGGCAAACACCTTGACCGACAACACCCGACTGTGCTCGGCCGCCATCGTGCGCTTTATCGCCTTGAGCAGGTCTGATCCGATGCTGCCATCGTTGGTAAACTGTTCGCCACAATATTCAATTCGCACGCCGGCAACGCGACACCGATACTCGTACGACGCACTCTCATCGGGGTTCGGGAATCGCCCCCAGCGACTCACGTCGTAGACGATGACGATTTCGAAATCCGCGTTCTTCGTTTCGACATCCGCCAACAGCCTTTGCAGGCCGGCGCGACCTTCAAGGTTCAAGCCGCTGCGACCGGGGTCCTCGTATGTGGCCACAATGTCGTAGTTCATCGCATCCGCGAATTCACGGATTGCATCCTTCTGATTGTCGATCGAGTAGCTCTGGTGGTCAGTGGACATTCGCACGTATTGAGCTGCGCGCACGCGCTGTGCGTCTACAGCAGGTCGACGGACTGTGTGCGCCTGTTCCATCCTTCAACGCCTACAAGGCAGATTGAACGTCCGCTTGAACCGGCAACGCTAGCGGTATGAGGCTTCAATCCCGTTACACATTGATCGACACTTTGTATCGAATGAGACTTGTCGCCATAAAAACGAGAAGCTCGGAAAATAGCAGGCAGGGCTTCTATCAACACCCGAGAAACCATGTCTTTTATCGTGAGGGCTCGTGCCCCCGTTCCGCCGCATTGCGGCCGCACGGGACGAACCATAGGGATTTCAGGCCTTCAAGGGAGACTTCACATGAACTTTCACAAAGTCATAGCCGCCGTGCTGATGACCGCAGCACTGGCAGGGTGCGCGCAGACCGAAGGCCAGCAGCGGGCCGGAACTGGCGCTCTGATCGGCGGCGCCGGCGGCGCCCTTGTCGGTCAGGCCATCGGTGGCAACACCGAAAGCACGCTCATCGGCGCCGCCGGCGGCGCCCTGCTCGGCGCCGTCGTCGGCTCGGCCACTACGCCGCAACGGCGCGGCGAACAGATGTGCCGCTACCAGGACCGCCGCGGCCGCATCTACACGGCGCCGTGCGACGACAGGTACTACAACGGCGATTATTAAGCAGAGGGTAGTCTGCCCATCCCTTATCCTAAGTGGGCAATGGGAACAGAAGCTCTACTGTGGGGCGGTGGCCCTGCTCGTACATTTTTTCTGATCGCGCCGCCGGCGGCGGCGCTACGTTGTCATCTTTTGCCCATAACATAGTGCTACCAGCAAGGACGGCGGGTTTCTGGAGGTCGTTATGACTGAGAGCCTTGCCGGCACCCTGAAGAATCGTGGCAAACAGGCAGCCAAGCGGCTGCTTGGCTATGATTCGCGCAACTGGCTGCGTATCCGCCAGATCGAGGCGTTCACGCTCTTTCTCGAAGCCGGCAACCGCAAGGCCGCCGACGTGATCGAGATCTCGCCCGGCTGGAACCGCTATTGGCGGGCAATGTGCCCCAATTACCGCTCGGTCGATTTCCCCGCCTTCGACATCTGCAGGGATCGCACCGACGAGCAATATTCGATCGTCATCGCCGACCAGGTGCTGGAACATGTGCGGCGGCCGCACGCGGCAGTGCAAAACATCCACGCCATGACCCGGCCCGGCGGCTGGGCGATGGTGGCAACACCTTTCCTGTTTCGCGTCCACGCCAGGCCGCACGACTACAACCGATGGACCCCGGCCGGCCTCAAGCAGCTGATGGTCGAGGGCGGCTTCGCGGAAGCCAACGTCAAGGTCCACGGCTGGGGCAACAAGGCCTGCGCCAGGGCCCATATCGGCGGCCCCGTCCGCGCCTACGGCCTGTGGCGGGATCTGAGCAATGACGAGGAATACCCGCTGATGGTCTGGGCGTTTGCGAAGAAGGCGTGAGTGGCGGAAGTCCCGCTCCATCGTGGTGACGGCCAGGGAGTCTCGCTGGACACTTGACCGGATCCGCCGCCAGTGACCTACTTCGACTTCGAGGAGGCGTTCGCGAATGGACATTCGAACCACATTGACGGAGCTGTGCGAGGCCTTCAACGCGCACGACCTCGGTCGCATCATGGCGTTCTTTGCCGACGACTGCGTTCTGGAGATGCCAAGGGGAGCCGAGCCTTGGGGAACGCGCTTCGAGGGCAAGCGCAGCGTACGAGACGCGCTTGCGAGACGATTTGAGGGTTTGCCCGATGTGCATTATGGCAATGGGCAGCACTTTGCGGACGAGGCTGCCAACACCGGCATGTCGAAATGGACCCTCACCGGCACCACCCGCGAGGGCGTAAGAAAGGAAGTTCGAGGTTGCGATTTCTACACATTTCGTGACGGAAAGGTGATCCGCAAGGACTCATACTGGAAGATCGTGGAGTAGGGGTTGGCACTCTTGTCTGATCTTTTCGTTGTCCCGCATTCCAAAGCAGGTGGATTACGCGATGCGCGTTTGCATCGCTGCACTCGCCGACGAAATGCCAACCCCGAAAATCCCGAAACGCATTCAAAGTAGCTGCCAAGATGAACCC
>NZ_RZQI01000261.1:0-6880 GCF_003998335.1 Mesorhizobium sp. M7A.F.Ca.CA.002.05.1.1
CCATAGGAGAGGCCGACCGAGGCCGAAGCGCGCGAGATTTCCTCGACGGCGATCACATGCGCGAGATAGCCCATGCCGCTGCCGCCGAAATCGGGATCGGCCGTGATGCCGAGCAGGCCGAGCGCACCGAGTTCACCCCACAGATGCGCCGGAAATTCGTTCGAGCGATCGATGTCGGCGGCGATCGGAGCGATCCGGTCCTGGGCGAAGCGCCGCACCAAGTCGCGCAGCGCCTCGATCTCCTCGTCATGCCCGAAGCTGAGCGTGTTCGTGTACATTTTTCTCCTCCCTGCGCATGACCCCGAAAATCGACTTTGATTTTCGGAAAGGGATCATGCGCGAAATCAAAATGCTGCAGCGTCCTTTGCGCGCCCGAAGGGGCGCGCGGCGCTGTAGGCGTCGATCTTCGCGCCGACGAGCCGCATTGTCATTGAAAGATATGTCGCGGTCACTTCGGCGATCGACAGGCGTTCGCCCGGCCGAAACCAGACGATGACGCCAGTCATCATCTGGATCAGTGCCATGGCGGTCAGCCCGGTGTCGTCGATGCTGAAGGTGCCCGTCTCGGCGCCATCGCGTAAAATAGTGCGCAGTTCCTTTTCGTAGGCAGTGCGCATGCGCAGGATCTGCGTCAGCCGTTCGGGCGACAGGCTGCGCAATTCCATGTTCGACACATGCGTGGCGTGCCGTCGCTCGATATGAAAGGCGATGTGATTGCGCACATAGGCCGAGAGCAGTTGCGCCGAATCTGCGTCCGCCGGGCGGGCTGCTTCCCATGCTGTGGCCAGACCCTCCATGTGCTCGCGCATCAGCGTGAACAGAAGCTCTTCCTTGGTTGGAAAATAGCGGTAGAGCGCGGCCGCCTGGACGCCGACCTCGGCGGCAAGCTGGCGCATCGACATTGCTTCGTAGCCAAACCGCGCGATGAGGTTGACCGCCGCCCCACGGATGGTCGCTTCGGTCTTTTCGCCATCGGATCCGGTCGTGCGCGCCATGTCAGCTCCTCTGTGGAGTGATAATAAAACGAACGTTCGATTAATTCAAGGCGGCGCGCTCAGGCAATGATCCTGAACCCGACAAGAAGGTGTTGTGTTGCCAAGTCCTCGACGTCGACCCTGGAGACCGAAGCCCCGGCCGGCCCTTTCCAGAGGCGCTCGATCATTTTCGAGACCGCCTCATCGAGCCCAGCGATCTGGGCCGTTACAGACCCATCCGCCTCATTGCGGACCCAGCCCGCAAGGCCAAGGCTCGTGGCCTGATCCCGAGCCCAGGCCCTGAAGCCGACGCCTTGCACATTGCCGTAGACCCGCGTCAGCACTTCCCTGCGACGATCAGCCATGAATCTCTCCAAGCCTGTCTCGTTTTGAATCTGGCGCGTGGCGTGAGGAATGCAACCTGGGAACTGCGCGCGAGCGCAATGGCTGGCCTCTCTGGCTCAAAATTTAATTGACTCCGTCCACTAATTTTGGAAAATACGGCTGCCTTAGGAATGGCTGCGGATGTTGGACGAACGCAACGCATTGGTGGCCGATGTCAGGCGCTTCAATCGCTTCTACACGCGCACCGTCGGCCTTCTCGACGAGACGCTGACACAAAGTGCATTCACTTTGACCGAGGCGCGCGTGCTGTTCGAACTGGGTCACCGCAGCAACCCGGCTTCCGCCGAAATCGCCGGGGAGCGAGGTTTCCTGGCTGGTGCTTTTCGGCTGGAGAATGGCCCGGCGGCCTCCGAAATATCAAGACAGTTGCGTGTCGATGCCGCCTATCTGACGCGGATCCTGCGCAAGTTTGCGGGCCAGGGGCTGACCGAGGCCAGAACGGACCCGGCTGACCGGCGCCGAAGGGTGCTCTCGCTGACCTCACGAGGCGAGGCAGCGCTTGCCAGACTGCAGGCGGCGGCCGATCGGGACACGGCGCGGCTGATCGAAAGCGTCCCCGACGACAGGTTGCATGAACTGCGCAGCGCCTTGCGCAAGGCGGGGGAATTGCTGGGCGATCGCACCCGTGACAGCAGCGAGGTGACGTTGCGGCCGCATCGCGTCGGCGATGTCGGCTGGGTCGTGCAGCGCCAGGCCCAACTTTATGCCGAGGAATATGGCTGGACGATCGAGTTCGAGGCCATGCTCGCCGAGATCGGCGCCGATTTCATTCGCAATTTCGTGCCCGGCCGCGATTTCTGCTGGATCGCAGAGCGCGGTGGTGAGCCGGTCGGCGCGGTGTTCCTGGTTCATCAGGACGACGAAGTGGCCAAGCTGAGAATGCTGCATGTCGAGTCGTCGGCGCGCGGCCTCGGCATCGGCAAACGACTGGTCGCGGAATGCGTGAACCAGGCCCGGGCTTGCGGCTACGCCAAGCTGGTGCTGTGGACCAACGACATCCTCGTCGCGGCGCGCGCAATTTACGAACGCGCCGGCTTCAGGTTGGTCTCGCAGGAGCACCACCACAGCTTCGGCAAGGATCTGACCGGCCAGACCTGGGAAATGGATTTGTAGGCTGCTTTGCAGCTGGTTTGCTTGCAGACGGAACCTAATTTCCCCGCGCTGTTGCCAGCGCGCCAGGCAACTCCTCGGCAAGAATGTCGAGCTCGTGATCGAGACCGACGCTGATGCGGATGCAGCGGTCGAGCCGTGGCACCATCGGCTTGCGGATGAAGACGTCGCGTGACAGCAGACCTTGCAGAACTTTCAGCGCGAAAGCGCTATCGCCGCCGCAATCGATGGTGACGAAGTTGGTCGCCGACGCCAGCGGCTTCAGGCCATTTGCCTCGGCAATGCCTGCGATGCGTCGGCGGCCGGCCGCGACCCGCGCCACCACGCTTTGCAGATAGTCCTGATCGGCGAGCGCCTCGACGCCGGCGATCTGCGCCATGCGGCTGACGCCATAATGGTTGCGGATCTTCTCGAAGTCGCGGATCACCTGGGCCTCGGCGATCGCATAGCCGCAGCGTATGCCCGCCAGCCCGTACGCCTTCGAGAAGGTGCGCATGCGGATGACGTTTGGCCTGGAGATATCGATCGGCGGCATCGCCGAGGCCGGCCCGAGTTCGCCATAGGCCTCGTCGAGCACCAGCATGGTGGTTTGCGGCAGCGCCTCGATGAAGCGGATGATCTCGCTCGCCTCCCACCAGCTACCCATTGGATTGTCGGGGTTGGAGAGATAGACCAGCGGGGCCTTGTCCCTACGCACCGCCGCCAGCAGGCCATCCAGGCTTTCCCGGTCGTTCTCGTAAGGGACTGTCACCAGCCGCCCGCCGACACCGGCAATGTGGAAGTTGAAGGTCGGGTAAGCGCCGAGCGAGGTAACCACCGCGTCACCAGGCGCGACATACATGCGTGCCACCAGGCTGAGCAGGCCATCTATGCCTTCGCCGACAACGACGTTCTCGGCCTCTACGCCGTGATGCGCGGCGACCGCCACCTTCAGATCGTGATTGTCGGGATCGCAATACATCCACATGTCGCCGGCGATCTCGGCCATCCGGGCGGTGACGCGCGGCGAGGGACCAAAGCTGCTCTCATTGGCGCCGATGCGGGCGCGGAAAGCGCGGCCACGCTCGCGCTCCTGCGCTTCGGGGCCGACAAACGGCACCGTCGAAGGAAGCGCTGCGATGAGCGGCATGAGGGGAGGGCGCTGGTGCATGGCGGAAGCTCGCTTGAAAAAGGGCCTTCTTGCTAGCGTGGCCGACTTGGCCGTGCAAGCACCCGGCGGTCCGCAATCGTAACGCTGGATTCCTGCGTATCTTTTTGCTAGCGAGACGCAATGAACAATCGTCTGCCGCCTGCCTGGTCCAAGCACCTGAAGGTCCAAACCGGACCGAAACCCAAATTCCCGCAACCGAATCTTCCGAAAGCGAATTCGCTTTCGCGTGCGCAGGCCGACGAGGCGTTGCTGCAGCAGGCATATCAGTTTCAGCAAGTCAAACGGCTCGGCGAAGCTCAGGACTTATGCCTGCAAGTTCTGGCGCGTACGCCCAACCATCCACTTGCCCTGTATATCTTGGGGACCGTGTGCCTGGGCTACGACGATGAGGCGGCCTTGCGATATTTCGCACGCGCGGTCGGCGAGGAGCCAAAAAACCCTTACTACCACCTTGGGCTGGCTTCGGCCTATGTGAAGGTCAGCGAATATTCGCCAGCAATCAGACATATGCAATACGCCTTGGAGTTGCAGCCAGATCTTATCGAAGCACTTTGTGCATTGGGGGACGCTTATATCGACTTTGACAAACCTGAGATGGCTTTGCCGCTTTATGAGAAGGCACTAAAAATAAACCGGGATCATCCAAAGGTGCGGATCGGACTGGCTCGCGCGCTCACCAGCGTGGGACGGATGGTTGAAGCTGCCGCCTATCTTCAGGAGGCAATCGAACGTCGTATCAAGGTGCCGGCGGCGTACAATGACCTCGTGCAGACACAAAAATTCACCGAAGAGCCTAAGGAGCTCAAAGCCATTCTTGGCGAACTTGGAAATCCGAAGCTTGAACCGGATGGTGCCGAGAACCTTCATCTGGCGGCCGGCAAGGTGCTGAATGATCTCAAACGCTATAAGGATGCATTCGACCATTTCAACAAGTCGAAACAGGCATCAGGCCGCAACTTCGATATCGACCAATACCGTCGCTGGATAGACTCACTGATTGCGACCTTCACGCCTGAGATGCTGGCTGCCAAGGCCGATTACGGAAATCCTTCGGAAATTCCCGTGTTCGTGGTCGGCATGCCTCGCTCAGGCACAACTCTTACGGAACAGATCTGCGCCAGTCATCCTGATGTACACGGCGCGGGCGAACTAATGAAGCTTAGGCGGGTGGCGAATGCGATTGAACTCAGAAGGTCGTCAGCCGGAGATTTGGACTCGGCGGTCGCGTCGATCACAAAAGGCTTGTCCCGAACATTGGCCGAGGAGCATTTGTCCTATCTGAAGGAGCGGGCGCCCGCGGCACTTAGGATCGTCGATAAGATGCCGCATAATTTTGAACTGATCGGTTTGATTGGCCTTCTCTTCCCCAACGCAAAGATCATCCATTGCCGCCGTGACGCGATCGACAATTGCGTCTCTTGCTATGTCTTGAAATTCGGCGAGGGGCACAGTTACAACACCGACCTGAAGACACTCGGTCTGTACTATCGCGAATATGACCGTCTGATGCAGCATTGGAACGAGGTTTTCCCGGGCCTGATCTTCGAAAACCGCTACGAAACGCTCGTCGAGGATCAGGAGGCGCAGTCACGCCGCCTCATAGATTACCTTGGGCTGCCCTGGGATGACGCCTGCCTGCGTTTTTTCGACAGGGATGGTTCGGTCAACACGCCCAGCCGCTGGCAGGTTCGCCAACCCATCTACAAATCGTCTGTCAAGCGCTGGAAGAATTATGAAGGCGAGATCCAGCCGCTAATCGATGCTTTGGGCGACTTGGCGGAGACGTAATTCAAACGGGGCTGACGTGCCTCTCATGCACGTCACCTCGATTTGGTTGGCACTGCTGAGCTGAAGAAGCGCAGGGATGCGCGTGATTCCGCACCCGACGATCCCAAATGCAATCGCCGGTTGGCCGATTATTTTCTGCTGGTCGGCGCTCGAAGCGCTTGGCGCGAAATCTCAGGCGTTGCCGGACTGGCAAATAGCCTGGTTGCCGAAGCTGTCAGGGCTCCGCCTCGGCGGCTGGCTACTGTTGGCCGCAAACCCTTCAAGAAGTGCAAGGCTCGGCCGCGGGGCAGCACAGTTGCATTTGCCGAGGCCCCTGAAAATCCGGCGCGAAAAACCCGGCGGTTACCCGCCGGGTTTCGATTTCGACAAGTCGAAATATATTAGAACGAGCGCTGGAAGCGGAGGAGGCCGCCGATGCTGTTCTTCTTATCGGCCGGGGTGAACGATGGGTTAACATAGTTGACATCGCCAAATCGGCCTGCATGGAGGTAGTCGACTTCGGCCGTGACGGTGAAGCCCGGAACAACGTCATAAGCGATGTTCGCGGCAACACCGACGTTCTTCCAGTCGTCAGCGGACACCTGGGCGTTGAACGAGGTTTTTTCGTTGAACTTGTAGGTGCCACCGCCCCACACTGCCCAATTGCCACCCCACATCTTGTAGAAGCCGCGACCGTTGGCGTCGACATGATTGCCGAGGTTGTCGTTGAGGTTATCGTCCGAGCCGTAGCCGCCCATGATGAACAGCGAGAGTTCGTTGGAGACGTTCACATCCAGGCGAACCTTGCCGGCCACTTCTTCGTAGTTGCTGTCATAAGCGACGACACCGGTGATGGCGCCCCAGCCCTGCGTGTACTTCACGCCGCCGACGACATGCGGAACATAGCTGTCAATCGTGTCATTGGCGTTACCTTCTTCCAGCGAGACCACTGCCGAGAAGCCGTTGCCGGCATCGAAGTAGTACTGGACGACGTTGGTGTCGAAATCGCCGTAGGGAACCAGCGTATCCTGGATGACGTTGCCGGCGTAGCCGACGAACGTGTCGAAGGCCGATTCGTCCTTACCGACGCGCAGGCCACCGAGCTGGATCCAGGCGAAGTTCAGCGAGACGTCCCGGTTATGGGCGGCGTTGACGTCCTCGAAAGCGTTGTCGTCGCCAAAGTTGAAGCGGGTCTCGGTGTAGGTCTTCAACGTGCCGAGTTCGGTTTCCTGGCCTGTCCAGGTCTTCAGCGTGAAGCGGGTATTCTTCAGCCAGGTGTTGTGGTCATCACCATCCTGGTGATCCGCGGCTTTTGCACCATCGAACGAACCGAGGTCGCCACCGCCGATGTCGTAACGGATATAGCCGCCGATGCGCAGGCAGGTTTCGGTGCCGGGGATGTAGAAGTAGCCAGCGCCGTAGACGTCGCAGATCTTGACGTATTCAGCGGGTTCCGGCTCGGCGACGACGACGG
>NZ_RZQI01000262.1:0-6871 GCF_003998335.1 Mesorhizobium sp. M7A.F.Ca.CA.002.05.1.1
ATGCCAATTCTGGCCCAAAGCGATCCTGTACAGATAGGCCTTTGTTGTAATTTAATCAAGGCGTTTTAAAATAAAATTGTGCTTCATTCAAAAAATTGCGCGCTGTAACTATCAGAAAAATGATGATACAAATTCATACAATTCAAAAACTGTTTGAAGCTTAGCGGGAATAATTCTCCCGGTATTTCATTTTTCTTGTGAGTTGAAGAAGGAGACCTCGAGATGTCCGTAAAGACGCCAACAGGCACCCCCGTAACGATCACGCCGGTCGCAAAGCCGGTAATGGCAAAGCCGATGGTTGTCCTGTCGCCGCGGCTGACTGTCAGAAGTGACGAGGCGGCAAAGCGAAGGATCGCCGACACCGATGGAACGGTTCGGCGTGCCAGGCAGGTTGCCGAGACCAATCGCCTGATTTGATCTTTCCGCACCGACGAAAGGACGAGACAGCAAGCGAAGCCTTGAACCTGGCGCGCCAATGGCCTAGATCGCCACAGGCGGATAAAACACGGCAGGTTTCCCATCAACAGAGATCAAAGACGAGCGGCGGGTGCGGGAGCCAGGTCTGGCGCAGGCGGACAGCCGCCGCTGGGCCTCGACCAGTATGTGCAGCAGGCGTTGCAACTGCATCAGGCGGGGCGCCGGCAAGAGGCTGAGACGATCTACCGGCAGGTGCTGGCGCGTCAGCCCAAGCATGCGGCCGCGGCGCATTTCCTGGGACTGCTGCTGCACCAGACCGGGCGCAGCGAAGAAGGGCTGGATCTCATCGAACGGTCGGTGAGCCTGCAGCCGACGAATCCCGATTTCCTCAACAATTTCGGTACGGTGATGCGCGACCTCGGCCGCCCTGCTGCGGCCATCGATTTCTTCCGCGGTGCGGTGGATCTGGGGCCGGACCAGCTCGCGGCGCGCGACAATCTCGGCTCATCGCTGAAGCAGGTCGGCCAGTTCGAAGAGGCCGAAGAGATTTATCGCGGCACGGTTGCACGCAACCCATTTCACGTGCGCGCCCGCATCGGGCTTGCCGAAACCCTGCAGGAAGCCGGGCGGCTGGATGAGGCGCTCGCCGTCTTCCGCGAAGCGCTGGCGATACGCCCCAAGGATGCCGACCTGCTGCACGGGCTCGGCGTCGGGCTGATGGAAAAGGGCAAGCTCGACGAGGCGGTCGACCTGTTCCGGCAGGCGTTGGCGATCAACCCCGCCATGGCCACAGCTTGGCTGATGCTGACGCAGGTCAAGCGCCAGAAGGATCGCGACAGCGAGCTTGGGGGCATGGAAGCCCAGCATGCCAAAGCGCCGCAGGACAGCCTGGCACGCATGCAGCTGTCCTTCGGACTCGGCAAGGCGAATGACGATCTCAGGGATTATGGCCGGGCCTTCGACTATTTCGCCGAAGGCAATGCGATCCGCCGCAAAGGCATCAACTACGACCAGGCCAGGACGCGGGCCGAATTCGAGGCGATGAAGGCCACCTTCGATGCCGGCTTCTTCGAGAAGCACAGGCCCAGCTCAATCAGCGACGACACGCCGATCTTCATCGTCGGCATGCCGCGTTCGGGCACGACGCTGGTCGAGCAGATCATTGCCAGCCATCCGCAGGTCTACGGCGCAGGCGAGCTCAGCATCTTGAAGAAGGCGGTCGGCAAGCAGTTCCCGGCGACCATGCCGGGTGGCTTCCCATGGGGCGTATCGGATATGGGCGATGCGGATTTTGCCGAAGCAGGCCAAGCCTATCTCGACATGCTGCATGCCCGCTATCCGAACATGCGCCACGTCACCGACAAAATGCCGGGCAACTTCCTGCTTGTCGGCTTCATCCACATGATGATGCCGAAGGCCAGGATCATCCACTGCGCGCGCGATGCGGCGGCCACCTGCCTGTCGATCTACAAGGTGCATTTCCGCGGCGACAGCCATCGCTATGGCTACGATCTCGGTGAGCTCGCCGACTTCCACAATCTCTACACCGACATCATGAAGCATTGGCACACGGTGCTGCCGGGCGTCGTGCATGATGTACGCTACGAGGATTTTGTCGCCGACCAGGAAGGACAGACGCGGGCATTGATCGCTCATCTCGGTCTGCCCTGGGACGACGCGGCTCTATCGTTCCACGAGACCGACCGACCGGTTCGCACGGCTTCAGCCGCACAGGTGCGCCAGCCGATGTATCAAGGGTCGGTCGATCTGTGGAAGCGCTATGGAGACCGGCTGAAGCCGCTGCTCGACAAGCTGGATTAGCGCAACGCTATCTAGCTGATCGTGGCCTTAGAGATTGGCCTAAGCACCCGCGTCGTCATCCTAGGGTCTTCGCGACGGAGCTTCGCGCTTCGCCCTAGGATGACGAAGCTGAGAGGCTTCTTCTAATCTGCAACCGGCTGCTCAAAGCTCAATGAATGGCTTGAAGCCACCGAAGATCATGCGCTTGCCGTCGAACGGCATGTCCGCCCAATCGGCCTTCAAGCGCGGATCTGCCATCACCTTGGCCATGACGGCATCGCGGCTCACCCGCGACTCATAGACGGCCCAGGCGAAGACGACGATCTCGTCGTCCTTGGCCTGCACGGCACGCGGGAAGGACGTGACCTCGCCATAGGGCACGTCGTCGCCGATGCATTCGACATAGGCGAGCGCGCCATGTTCCCTCCAGATAGGCCCTGCGAGGTTGGCCAGCTTCTTGTAGTCATCGAGTTTTGCCCTGGATACGGCAAGTACGAAACCATCGACATAGGACATTTTGGATCTCCTCCTGGAAGTTCACAGGGCCTCACCGGCGCCGGCCGGTGAGGGGCTCGGGCCATCGGCGGCAGATCAGGCTTTCTTCACCGGCGCGTTCATCGCCCATTCGACGCCGAACGGGTCGCGCATATTGCCCCACTGATCGCCCCAGAACATGACCTGGAGCGGCACGGCGACTTCGCAGCCGGCATCGACGGCGCGCTTCCACCAGGCTTCGATGTCGTCGCTGCCGAGGTGAAGCTGCATGGTGTAACCCTGCGGCTTGACGGCGGGCATTCCGTTTTCCGGATAGAAATCGGAGAGCATGAGGGTCGAGCCATTGATGTGGAGGTGAATGTGCATGGTGCGGCCTTTTTCGTCCGCCGGGTAGGCAAAGACCTGCTCCGCGCCGAAGGCCTTCTTGTAGAATTCGGCAGCCTTGAAGGCGCCATCCAGCTGCAGATAGGGGGTCAATCCGCCGAGCACTTTGGCCGCGGGCTGAACGGGGGTCTGATCAGTCATTTGTTGTTCCTCTTTGCGTTTGGCCTTGCGAGCCATAGGACGGATCGGACGGCGGCGATCCTACATGGCGGCGAAATTTTTTTGGCGGTCGGCCCTTGATAATCCCGGACAGCCGCGGGCTCGAGCGAGAGGCGTGAAACGAACTTGCGTCGGCGGCGCCCAATCAGAGCGCAATTCTCTCGGCTCGCAGGCTAGAACAGATGGATCACGCGAACGCCTCTTCAACCCCGGGACGACAATGATCCTCTACTATCAAACCCACTCACCCTTCGCGCGCAAGGCGCTTGTCTTCGCCCATGAGGTTGGCATTGCCGATCGGCTGGAGGTCATCCATCATGAGACCAGTCCGACCTTGCGCAACGCCGATGTCTACGCCGAAAATCCGCTTGGCAAGGTGCCGGTGCTGTTGCGGCCAAATGCGTCGCCGATCTTCGATTCCGATGTCATCTGCGCCTATCTCGACACACTGCATGACGGCCGCAAGCTGCTGCCGCAGGACGGCGAGGCGCGCTGGCAGGCGTTGCGGCTTCAGTCGGTCGCCCAGGGCCTCGCGCAGACAGGCATCGCTTTGCGCTGGGAGACAGAAAGGAGACCCGAAAAGCTGCGCTATGGTGCTCTCGCCGACGGATACCGGGAAAAGATCGAGGCGAGCTACGACTGGATCGAAAGCGCGCTGGACGACGAGGCACCGCTCCATGTCGGCCACATCGCCTTGGCCACCACGCTGTCCTGGATGGCGTTCCGCCACCTGCCGCCTTTTCGCTCGCGGGCGCGGCTGACGCACTGGTTCGAGGCTTTCGAAAAACGCGTATCGATGCAGGCGACACCGCTTTCAGGTGATACGCATGACTGACTGGCGCCTCGCGAGGTCAGGGGCGGCGGCCGTTCTGCGCGTCGAAGACGTCCGGAAAGCCGATATCCTTGCGCAGCGAGGCCGGCAGCGAAAGCAGGATGCGCTCGCTGCGGTGACGAGCGCGCGCTGCCGCATACCGGGTTGCGACGCGACCGATGGATGAAAGAACCGACATGATAATTCTCCCTGGGTTGGCGCCGGCATCATCGTGTCGGCATCCCAAGGACGCGATGGGCTGAGGCTATCCGACAGACCGTCGAGATTTTTTATCGCGGCGTCTGATGGTCTGTCCGAATGCTGCCGTGCGGACCTACGCAACCCTGAGCGTAGGGATCGCTGAAACATCAACTTCACGCTCTGCGTGCCAAGCATCGAAAGCCGCTTGCATTCGAAGCCAGATCGCGGCGCCGTCGCCGAACAGCTTCCCGAGGCGAGCGGCCACAGCCGGCGAAACCGGCTTCTTTTCGCGGATGATGTCATAGAGCTGCTGCCGGGAGATCCCGAGCAGATTTGCAATTTCCACCTTGGTCTTTCCAGTTGCCGGGATAATGTCCTCAAGCAGCGCTCCCGGGTGGGAGGGACAACGCTCAATAGGACGCGTCGGCTCGTGCACGGTCATAAGTCGAACTTCTCCAGTCTGGCCGCCTCAGTGATATTGCTCGAAATCGACGCGGGCAGCGTCCTTGCCGTCGAACTCGAATGTGATGCACCACGGACCGTTGACGTGGACCGTGTAGCGGATTGGATCGAAGCCTTTCAGCGGGTGGAAATCGAAGCCGGGAAGGTTCATCTCCTCCGGCTTCTCCGAAGCTTCCAGGCGGTCAAGCCGGACAAGAATGCGCTTGTGCATCTTGGCGTCGATCTTGCCGGTCTTTCCAGTTTGAAAGAGGTCCGACAGCGCCTTGTTCTTGAAGGACTTGATCATCGATATATGTAAACAGATTGCTTACAAAAACAAGGTCTGTAAGCAAATAATTTACATGCCAGTCGACCTCCGTTGGCCTCATCCTGCCGTTTCGGCCACTGAGCGGAAGAACTCCTCGGGGTCCTCGACTTCGGTCAGCTTTCGTTTGTCGATCAGCCAGAAGCGGCTGCCGATGGCGCGGATGAAGGAGCGGTCGTGCGAGGCGAGCACGCAGCTGGCCTGATGCGCCAGCAGTTCCGCTTCCAGCGCTTCCTGGCCGTCGATGTCGAGGTGGTTGGTCGGCTCGTCCAGCAGATAGAAGTTGGGATTGGCGAGCCTCAGCGCCAGCATCATCAGCCGCGCCTTCTGGCCGCCGGACAGCACGCCGATCTTTTTCTCCTGCATCTCGATGACCACGCCAGCACCGGCCAGCAACGACCGTGCGCGCTGCTCGCCGACATCGTAGCGGCGCGAGACCATCGCCAGCGGCGTGTCGTCGCCGCTGATGCCCGACAGCGCCTGATCGCTGTAGCCGAGCACCGTCGACGGCGTCACCTTCACATTCCGCACCGTGTCCGGTTCGATGATGGCATTGCGGATCAGGGTGACGAAGCGCGACTTGCCGACGCCGTTGCGGCCGAGCAGCACGATGCGGTCGCCCTGGCAGATGTGGCGCTTGCCGGCCCGAAACAGCAGCGTGCCATCGGGTGTTTCGACAGCCGCGTCGTCGAGCGTGATCAGCACTTTGGCGTGAGTGCCGCGATTGGCCAGTTTTATGGCACCCGCCGACTTCTCGCGATGCGCCGGGTTCGCCGCTTCCTCCAGTTTTTCGGCCCGCTGGCTGAGTTGCCTGGTCTTGACCGTCAGCAGGTCGCTGCCTGAATTGATGCCGATATTGTTGAGCTTGGCCGCCTGCCGGCGCAATTGCTGCGCCACCTTCATGTCGCGCTGGAACTTGCGCTCGGTCGAGGCGTCGACCTGGTCGAGCGCCCGCCTGGCGCGGGAATAGGGCAAGGCAAACACGGGCGACTGTTCCGGGCGCAGGAACAGCGTCCGGTTGGTGGCGGCGTCGAGAAAGGCGCGGTCGTGGCTGGCAATGACGACCGGCACCTCACGCGGCAATGCGTTGAGCCAGGTTTCCAACTGGCTGATGCGAGCAAGGTCGAGATGGTTGGTCGGCTCGTCGAGCAGCAGCACGTCCGGATCTGTCACCCAGACGCGGGCGATCAGCGCCAGTCTCTGCCAACCGCCGCTCAGCGCCTGCATTGGCCGCTCGCGCATCGGCTCCGGCACATCGAGTGAATCGAGAACCACGTCGACGCGCCACAGCTCGCTTTCAGCCTGCTCGGGCGGCAAGGCGTCGGCCACCACCTGATGGAAGCTGCGGGTGAGAAGGGCCGGGGCAATGGATTGCTCGACATGACCGACGCGCAGGCCGCGCGTGCGGGTGATGTCACCGGAGGTCGGCTCCATCTCGCCGGTCAGGCATTTCAGCAAGGTCGACTTGCCGCGGCCATTGGCGGCGACAATGCCGAGCCGGTCGCCGGAGCCGATGGTGAGATCGAGATTGGTAAACAGCGGCGCACTCATGGTGACGCCGAGGGATTTGAGGCTGATCAGGGCCATTTTGATTTCTCTGGTCTTGCCGGAGGAAAGTCCGGCTCAATGCACTTTGACGGTGCGCAGGCTGGCCATCAGGCTCGGCGTTGCAACACCACGAAGGGCAGACCAAAAAATCGAGGCGGGAAAAACCCGGACCGTCCCTGGTCAGCCCTGCAAGCAAGCTCGCAGGGCAGAAATCGGGCCACGCTGACGATGGTGACGATGGTGACGATGGTTACGATGAAACGTAAACACGTGAGCCCTCCTTTCAAGAC
>NZ_RZQI01000263.1:0-6857 GCF_003998335.1 Mesorhizobium sp. M7A.F.Ca.CA.002.05.1.1
GTGCAGTACACGAATGATCTCGATCGCGTCGTCACCTACACGATACAAGGTGAGATAGTCGCCAACGAGCAGATGACGGACGCCGGGCGCGATGTCATCGCGCGGCGCGCCGGAGAAGGGATAGGTCTCCAGTTGCTGCCACCGTGCCTCGATGCGATCGAGCAACCTATCCGCTGCGACCTCGCTATCGCGTGCAACATGAAGCCAGATCGCGATCAAATCGTCTTCTGCGCGCGCGTTCCGGGCGATGAATAGCGAATTCATGCTGCGTCGTCAGATCGCAAGCGCCTCCGCGCCTCGGCCTTGATTTCATCCATCGACGCAAATCGTCCCGGCCCGCTGTCTATCCCTTCCTGCACCAGCTTGCGCAACTCATCGAGCGTATAGCCGAAGAGATCGCGCCGATCCTTCCATTGCCGCAGCGCATCGCGGATCACTTCGCTGGCGGAGGCATATTCGCCGGCGGCGACGACATCATCCACCGCCTGCGCCAGTTCCGGCGACAGCGTGATGCTGCGTTTGTCGACCTGTCCCATGAGAGGCTCCCGATACCATTTCCCGATCATGGTACGATTTAATCGCACCGGTTTCAAGCAATGGCCGACTCTCGCTCGCACGGATGAACGGCCGGGCAGGCTTGAATCAACAGGCGCGCCCGAGGGCGCAACCTGCTGAATTCAAGAGACTTCTCTTGATATCGGGGGAGAGAAATTGCCAGCTGGCCTGTAAGCCGGGTTCTGTATGGCCCCCGCCCCTTGCGGGGCGAGAACGTGGCGGCCATTCATCTTGGGCGCATGTTGCCATGCGCCTCACGCAACCTACCCGGACGGTGAGCCGGAAACAGCCCTCGAGGGTTTCCCCTCGCACCGTCCCTATTCGGTCTTGCTCCCGGTGGGGTTTACCGTGCCGCTCCTGTTGCCAGTCGCGCGGTGGGCTCTTACCCCACCCTTTCACCCTTACCCCGAATCCGGCAAGCCGGATCGTGGCGGTTTGCTTTCTGTGGCACTTTCCCTGGGGTCGCCCCCGCCGGCCATTAACCGGCACCGTGTTTCCATGGAGCCCGGACTTTCCTCACCCACGACCTTTCGGCGTTTGCGGGTGCGGCCGCCCAGCCAGCTGGCAGAGCGTATAAAGGGGTTCGCGCCCGAAAACGCAAACGAAAAAGCAGACTTATGCGGGCGATCCCAGCGCAGCCATCTGCACCTTGACCTTGCCGCAATAGGCGGCCGACACCGGGTTCATCCGCGTTGCGGCGTGGCCGGCATTGTATTTCAGAATGGTGCCGCAGGTCGTGCCGCCGCCGAGGCTCCGCGCCATGGCAAGGTATTTCATGCCGTATTTGATGTTGGTGTCGGGATCGAACAGGCCCTTGGCGGAGCCGCTATAGCCCATCATCCGAGCCGTGGCCGGCTTGATCTGCATCAAGCCGATCTCGCCGGCGCCGCCAACGATGTTGGGCCGGTAGTTGCTTTCGATCTGGATAACCGCCGAGGCGAGCGATACCGGAACGCCTTCGATCGCCGCATAGCGGGCAACGATAGCGGAATACTGACCGCTGCTGGCCACCGCGGCCGCCGAGGCTGCCGCGTTCCGGACACCGATCGACGCCGTTGCCGTCATGTCGACGGTTTTTCGGCCACGCTTCGTCTGCTTTCTGGCGGACTTCTTCGGCTTGGACCAGCTTGCTTTTTCCATTTTCGCGGAAGCCCGCTTCGTCGCCTTGGCGTCGTGGCCTGCCTTGCCGCTTCTGGCCTGTGGGGCCTTGCCGCTTTTCGCGGATGCCACGACAGGCCCTTGATCGGCTCGCGGGCTGAGGGGCGCGGCATCTGCGGCACTGAAGGCAAAAGTCATTACGCCGGCAGCAAGAGCTGCCGTTAAAACGGTAAATTTCTGCATGTGATCCTGTTCTGTCTGAACCGCGCGAAGATGTTCACGCAGCAACGCCTAACCAACGTCGGAACAACCCGGGGGGCTTGGGGTCCGACATCTACACGTCAGCCGTTTGACGCCCGAATTGGTGTCAAACAAGGCCAGGCAAGTCACTTTGAGTGACAGCTTGTAACTTAAGGATTGGAAAGAATTGCTTGGGAGAGGCTCTCCCGGGGGTCAGCGCCTCATGGAAGCAAGCAGCCTTTGCAGCGTCCGCAGCGTCGAGCCGTCGGCAACGCCGTCCACCTTGCGCGGCCGGAAATGACGCTGGAAGGCCTCGACCACCGCCTCCGTCTGCCGGTCGAAAATGCCCGATATTTCAACGCCATAGCCGTAGAGGGCCAGCATCGACTGCAACGCTTCGACGTCGCCGCCGGTATCGCCGGTTGTCAGAGTGGCGCCTCGCCTGACGGGCGCGGCCGCCACGAGATGGCCAACACCGGCCTCGAACAGCGTCCGCCACGGAAACTTCTCGCCGGGATCGATCTTGCGCCCCGGCGCAACATCAGAATGCGCGAGTACCCGCTCGGCGGCGATCGAATGCCGACCGGCGATCCCACGGCACAGCGCGATCACCGCATCGATCTGCCGCCGGGGAAAACCGGGATAGCCCAGCGAATGCCCTGGATTGACGATCTCGATGCCGACCGAACAGGAATTGATGTCGGCCCGTCCGAACCACGAACTCTTGCCGGCATGCCAAGCGCGGTCGCTTTCCCTGACCATCTGCACGATATGGCCATTCTCGTGGACGAGATAATGTGACGAGACCTCGCTGGCCGGGTCGCAAAGCCAGGCCTCGGCCCCGGCGCCGGTCGCCATACCGGTGTAGTGCAGCACGATCATGTCAGGCCTGGGCGTCTCGCGCCGCGGGCCGAAATTCGGCGATACCCTGACTTCGGCACGTGGCTCGTCGGGCAGAAAGCCGCTCATGCGTGGCGCAGGCCCCGCTCGATCATCTCGTAGGCAACGTTGATCGCCGCCACCCTGGTGGTCGCGATCTTGATGAATTCCTGAGGCAGGCCGCGCGCGATCAGCCGGTCCGGATGATTGTCGGAAACCAGCTTGCGATAGCGCTTCCTGACCTCTTCGAACGGCTTGCCGCGCTCGATGCCAAGCACGACATAAGGATCCCCGGCGCCCAGGTTGACATGTCGCGCCATGATGGTCTCGTAATGCGCTTCGTCGATGCGGAAAATCTCGGCGATGCGGTGCAGGAAGTGGCCTTCGCGCTCGTGCACCAGCCCGTCGGCCTTGGCGATGTGGAACAGACCGTCGAGTATGTCTTCCAGCATCACACAATTGGAATGCCCGGAACCGCACATCTGCGCCATCCGCTCTGCATAGGTCTCGAAACCGGCCACGTCGCGCTGGGCGAGATCGAACAGACGCGCCACATTGCGCGTCTCCTTCGGCGGCACTTCGAATATTTCCTGGAAGGCGCGCACCTCGTCCTGGGTGACGATACCATCGGCCTTGGCCATCTTGGCCGACAGCGCGATCATCGCCACCGAAAAGGCGACACGCCGGCGCAAATCCGCATCGCCGGCGAAAACCGTGCGCACGGCCTCGACCACGTCGGCGACACCCGACGAGGCTGAGGATGAAACGCGGGTGATGAATTCGCCGAGGCGATCCCAAATGGACATGGCCTGCTTCTTAGAGCCACCGCCCGCTCCTATCAAGCCGGGACAGTGCCGCAGGCTTTGCGCGACAAATCGATCGGACTCGAACGCCACGGCGCTCGGACAATATGAAAAAGGCCAGCGCGAGCCGGCCTTTCTCATTCATCACACGAAGTACTGCTTGCTCACTACTGCGCGGGCGCAGGAGCTGGTGTTGCCGGAGCCGGCTCGGCAGGCTTCTCGGGTGTGATGCTCTTCGTGGTAGAATTATCCGTTGCCGGAGGCGTCGCGGCCGGCGGCGTGGCTTCCGGAGTAGCCGGCTTCATCGGTTCCTCGGCGGCCGGCGGATTGGTGCTCTGGGTGGTGGTATTGTCCGTACCGCTGTCACTGCAGGCGGCGACGCCAAGCAAGGCCAGAGCGGAAACGGACGCGAGAATGAGCTTTTTCATTTGTCTCTCCTTCAACACACGCTCACGTTGCCGTGAGCGGTCGAAGGACAAATGCGTCAGACGGCCATGAGTTTCGTAACGTTGCGTTTCGACATGTAACATCGTCTGGTTCATTTGCGATTGCCGCTCAGGCCGTGGCGAACTAACAGCATGTGCCGAACCACCGATTGAACGTAAAAGCGCCAGGGGCTGTCATGACCGCAAAATGGGATTTCTGGATCGACCGCGGCGGCACATTCACCGATATCATCGGCCGAGATCCGGAAGGCGGGCTGCACCCGCGCAAGCTTCTCTCCGAAAATCCCGAAGCCTACAACGATGCTGCCATCCAGGGCATTCGCGACCTTCTTGGCTTGTCGGCCGGCGACACGATCCCGAGCGGCCTGATCGGCGACATCAAGATGGGCACCACGGTTGCAACCAATGCGCTGCTGGAGCGCAAGGGCGACCGCGTGCTTTTGCTCATCACCAAGGGCTTTCGTGATGCGCTGAAGATCGCCTATCAGGCGCGTCCGGACATCTTCGCCAAGGAGATCATCCTTCCCGAACAGCTCTACGAGCGGGTCATCGAAATCAACGAGCGTGTGCGCGCCGATGGCTGCGTCGAACAATTGCTCGACATCGCCGCCTGCCGGCCGGCGATCGAACAGGCCAGGGCCGATGGCATCGATGCGGTCGCCATCGTCTTCATGCACGCCTGGAAATACCCCGACCACGAGAAGGCGGTGGCAAAAGTCTGCCGCAAACTTGGTTTCGCCCAAGTCTCCGTCAGCCATGAGGTCTCGCCGCTGATCAAGCTGGTCGGCCGCGGCGACACCGCGGTGGTCGATGCCTACCTGTCGCCGATCCTGTCCCGCTATGTGCAAAGGGTTGGCCAAGAGCTCGGCGTCCTCTCCCCCCTCGAGGGGGGTGAGGAGCGATGGGCCGAAGGCCGAGAAAAAGCCAGCGATTTGGCTTTTTCAGCGACGAACGCCCGAAGCCATAGCGAAGGGCAGTCGGCAAAGCGGGCAGAGGGGGTCCTCTCGGAAGGCACCGCCACGACGTCGAGCCCGGTCGATCCGACCCCACCCGGCGCCTTTGCCGCCATCCTCCCCTCGAGAGGGAGGGAAAGCCCTCGCCTCATGTTCATGATGTCGTCGGGCGGTCTCACCGCCGCCGACATGTTCCAGGGCAAGGATGCGCTGCTGTCAGGACCGGCCGGCGGCGTCGTCGGCATGGTCGAGACAGCCAGGCTCGCCGGCTTCGACAAGGTCATCGGCTTCGATATGGGCGGCACCTCCACCGATGTCGCCCACTATGACGGCGAATACGAACGCGCCTTCGACACCGAGGTCGCCGGCGTGCGCATCCGCGCGCCGATGATGCGCATTCATACCGTCGCCGCCGGCGGCGGCTCGATCCTGCATTACGAGGCCGGCCGCTTCCGGGCCGGACCGGATTCGGCTGGCGCCAATCCCGGCCCGGCAGCCTACCGGCGCGGCGGCCCGCTCGCCGTCACCGACGCCAACGTCATGCTTGGCAAGCTGCAGCCCGATTTCTTCCCGGCGATTTTTGGACCCGGCCAGGACGAGCCGCTCGACGTCGAGACGGTGCGAGCAAAATTTGCGGCACTCGCCGCCGAAATCGGCGATGGGCGGTCGCCCGAGACTGTCGCCGAAGGGTTCGTCACCATCGCCGTGGAGAACATGGCCAATGCCATCAAGAAGATCTCCGTGCAGCGCGGCTACGACGTCACCGAGTATCTCCTCAACTGCTTCGGTGGCGCCGGCGGCCAGCACGCTTGCCTGGTCGCCGACGCGCTCGGCATGGAGGCGGTGCTGATCCATCCCTTCTCTGGCCTGCTGTCGGCCTATGGCATCGGCCTGTCCTCGGTCTTTGCCTCGCGCCAGCAAGCGCTGCTGAAACCGCTTGCCGAAGAGTCCAGAACGGAGATCGGCAACCTCATTGCCATTTTGAGAAAAGCCGTTGTGGCCGAACTCGCGGCGCAAGGCATCGGCGAGGATACCGTCGCCACGAAGCCGGTGCTGCACATTCGCTATGATGGCACCGACACGACACTGCCGGTGAATTTCGAGGCGGATTCGATTTTCCAGGCCAGGCGCGATTTTGAAGTCGCCCACAAGGCGCAGTTCGGTTTCGTCTATGACGACAAGCCGATGATCGTCGAGACCGTCGGCGTCGAAGGCACCGACACCGGCGGTACCGGGCGCGACGAAACTGAATCACGAACCGAAGACCTTGCCGTAAACCCTTCGCAAACCCGCGAAATCTTCACCGAGGGAGAGTGGCGCACTTCACCCATCTTCCGCCGCGAAGCGCTGAAACCGGGAAACAGGGTTGCCGGACCTGCCTTGATTATCGAGCCTAACCAGACGATCGTCATCGAGCCGGGCTGGCTGGCCGAAATCACCGCCAGGAACCATGTGCTCCTGCGCCGTGTCGAGAAAAAGCGCCGGCAGGCAGCGCTCGGCACGGAGGCCGATCCGGTCATGCTGGAGGTCTTCAACAACCTGTTCATGTCGATCGCCGAGCAGATGGGCGTGACGCTGCAGAACACCGCCTATTCCGTCAACATCAAGGAAAGGCTGGATTTTTCCTGTGCAGTCTTCGATCGCACCGGCGCACTGGTCGCCAATGCGCCGCACATGCCGGTACATCTCGGCTCGATGGACCGCTCGGTCGAAACCATCATCCGGCTGAATTCCGGCGACATCCACCCCGGCGACGTCTTTGCCCTCAACGCGCCCTACAATGGCGGCACGCATCTGCCCGACATCACCGTGGTGACGCCGGTGTTTTCCCTCCCCCTCGAGGGGAGGGTGGCCGCGCAGCGGCCGGGTGGGGTCCTCTCAGA
>NZ_RZQI01000264.1:0-6852 GCF_003998335.1 Mesorhizobium sp. M7A.F.Ca.CA.002.05.1.1
ACCCTGATCAGATTGGCGTTGGCTGGCGGGCAGGACGAGCAGCCCTGGCTGGTGAACAGCTCGACCACGCTGAGCGGCTGGGCGGCCGCCGCACCGAGCGACACCGCCAGCGCAAGCGCCGAGAGGCTGGACACTGTGACGAACTTGCGGGACATCGGCTTGCTCCGTGGGCGGCGGCGCCTGGATGCACCGCTGATATCCCCACTTCGCCGCTGTCGGCGCCTTCGTTACAGCGCTCACCGGTTTGTGATCGCTAGCGTTCTTCCTTCTCCCGCAAGGGGAGAAGGCAAGAAGAGCAGCTTCTACTGCGTCAGCCGCGTGTTGTTGGGCCGCTTGTTGAAGTCGCACTTGCCGGTGACGTTGTAGAAGAAGTCGGCGTTGCTGACGGGCGCCGGGACCTTGTTGCCGCCGTCTTCCCAGGCCTGGTAGGCTGTCGATCCACAAGGAACGAGGCCAAAGATATCGACGATCTGGCCGGTCGCCATTTCGGCCGGGGGGATGTCCTTGCTTGTCGAGCTATAGAGCCGGTTGGACGTGGCCGGATCGTTCGAATAGAGGTTTTGCGGATTGCCAGATGGGACGTTCATCTGCAGATAGAGGCCAGCCATCTGGCTGACGTCGATTGAGGCACCGGCGGTGTTGCCGGCAGCCATCGTGTCGACGCAGTAATATTTCGTGCCAAACTGGTCGGTGTTCAGCGTCACCCCGTCAGGCGCCTTTTTGCCGACCTTGCAAACCTGCGTTTGGGCCACCGTGGCGACGCCCAGACTGTCGATCTTGCTGACGGTGGTGGTGCCGTACCCTTTGGGATCCGTGCCCCCGCCGTATTTGTAATCGATCGTCATCAGAGGCTTGCCCTCCTTCGCACCGAACATCGTGCCGTAGAGCGTCATTGTCTTGTTCCAGTAACCCGACACCCCGCTGACCTTGAAGGTCGCCTCCACCAAAGCTGGCGCCTTGTTCACCGCCGACGTGACGCCGATCGCCACCGTAGGGATCCTGGCCATCTGCATGAACACGGTCTTCATGGCGAAACTCGCGGTGGCCTGCGCGGTGGCGGTGCCGTTGGCGCTGACGTCGAAGCTGTTCAGCGTCGCAGTGCCCTGTCCGCCGTTTTCTTTGTAGGTATCCTGCAGCACCAACTGACGCTGCGGTTTCGTCGAGGCCGTGTCCATCGTGGTGATCGACAGGATCGCGGCGTCGAGTGCCGCCTGCTCGGTCGACCTGGTCTGGACCGCGGAGGTGTAGTCGACGGAAAAGCCGACCGCGGTGATCAGCGGTATCATGGCGAGAACAAGTATCGGTGCGAACGAGCCGCTCCGCGACTCGATAAAACTGCCTGCAAGCCCCCGCATGCCTTCGTCCTTACATCAGATATTTCCCTCCGCTAACATGCCGATCACAAATTATGCTCTAACGCGTGTGGTTAAAATTTATCGATTTTTCGAGGAATCCGGAGGAAAAGGCGACAAGCGCCCGCACCGCTTGCCCCGGCAGCCGCCTGCTCTGCTTTCGCGGCAGCGGCCGTACGGCTTGCCGGGCAGCGGGCCGCGCTACATGTGCGGCGGCAGCCTGCCGCTTGCTCGGGCAAGCCACCCCTGCTAAACGCGCGCCATGAGCACGCCCCTCGACCACATCCGCAATTTCTCCATCGTCGCGCATATCGACCATGGCAAATCCACGCTTGCCGACCGGCTGATCCAGCTGACCGGCGGACTGGAGCTGCGCGACATGAAGGAGCAGGTGCTGGACTCGATGGACATCGAGCGCGAGCGCGGCATCACCATCAAGGCGCAGACGGTGCGGCTGAAGTACCGCGCCAACAATGGCGAGGACTATATCCTCAACCTGATCGACACGCCCGGACACGTCGACTTCGCCTATGAAGTGTCGCGTTCGCTGGCCGCCTGCGAGGGTTCGCTGCTGGTGGTCGATGCCTCCCAGGGCGTCGAGGCGCAGACGCTGGCCAATGTCTACCAGGCGATCGACAACAACCACGAGATCGTCGTGGTGCTGAACAAGGTCGACCTGCCGGCCGCCGAGCCCGAGCGCATCCGCGAGCAGGTCGAGGAGGTGATCGGCATCGACGCTTCCAACGCCGTGCTGATCTCGGCCAAGACCGGTCTGGGCATTCCCGACGTGCTGGAAGCCATCGTCCACCAATTGCCGCCGCCGCGCGAAGGCGACGCGGCCGCGCCCTTGAAGGCGATGCTGGTCGACAGCTGGTACGACGCCTATCTCGGCGTCATCGTGCTGGTGCGCGTCATCGACGGCGTGCTGAAAAAAGGCCAGACCATCCGCATGATGGGCACCGGCGCCAAACATCTGGTCGAGCGCACCGGCGTGTTCACGCCGGCCCGCATCAATGTCGACGAGCTCGGCCCCGGCGAATTCGGCTTCTTCACCGGCTCGATCAAGGAAGTGGCCGACACCCGCGTCGGCGACACCATCACCGAGGACAAGCGCACCACGGCCAAGGCGCTGCCCGGCTTCAAGCCGGCGCAGCCGGTGGTGTTCTGCGGCCTGTTCCCGGTCGACGCCGCCGATTTCGAGGATCTGCGCGCCGCGGTCGGCAAATTGCGCCTCAACGACGCCAGCTTCTCCTTTGAAATGGAAACCAGCGCGGCACTCGGCTTCGGCTATCGCTGCGGCTTCCTTGGCCTCTTACATCTGGAAATCATCCAGGAGCGGCTGGAGCGCGAGTTCAACCTCGACCTGATCGCCACGGCACCCAGCGTCGTCTACCGGCTGGCTCTGACCGACGGCTCGATGAAGGAACTGCACAACCCGGCCGACATGCCCGACGTGGTGAAGATCTCGGCGATCGAGGAGCCGTGGATCCGCGCCACGATCCTGACCCCCGACGACTATCTCGGCGGCATATTGAAGCTCTGCCAGGACCGGCGCGGCATCCAGGCCGACCTGTCCTATGTCGGCAAGCGCGCCATGCTGATCTACGATCTGCCGCTCAACGAAGTCGTCTTCGATTTCTACGACCGGCTGAAGTCGATCTCCAAGGGCTACGCTTCGTTCGACTATCACCTCACCGACTACAAGGAGGGCGACCTCGTCAAGATGTCGATCCTGGTCAATGAAGAGCCGGTGGACGCGCTTTCCATGCTGGTGCACCGCACGGCGGCGGAAAAGCGCGGCCGGCAGATGTGCGAGAAGCTGAAGGAGCTGATCCCGAACCATCTGTTCAAGATCCCGATCCAGGCCGCCATCGGCGGCAAGGTCATCGCCCGCGAAACCATCTCGGCGCTGCGCAAGGACGTCACCGCCAAATGCTACGGCGGCGACGTCTCGCGCAAACGCAAGCTGCTGGACAAGCAGAAAGAAGGCAAGAAGCGGATGCGCCAGTTTGGGAAGGTCGATATCCCGCAGGAGGCGTTTATCCAGGCCTTGAAGATGGGCGATTGAGCGGGTTCGGCCTTTGGCCGAACGTATCGACCGGGTGGGTTCCCAGCTAACTAAGAGTGATCGCTCTCAGTCCTACCTTTGCCACTTCGAGATAGCATCTCTGTAAGCATCCCGTGTTGCCCCTTCACTAGCTGCGAGATATCCTTCTCAATTCTTTCAATTAAGAGTCGATCCTCTCTGCGAATCTCCTCTATCTTTGAGACAATCTCATCAAGATCAATCGCCAAAGAATTCCTTGACGGGTCGCTCTCGACGGATTGCATGTCGGCAGCATTTTCAAGTGTCGCGGCCACCCAGGCACTAATCTTCATTCCCTTTCGCTTGGCTGCTGCTCGAGCCTTGTCAACTACAGATGCATCCAAATTCTTGATCGTCCATTGCCGCAGTTCCTGGGAGGCGCTTCCGTCGCGCGCACCTTCGGCACCGCTTGCGCTTTGACCGAGCGCTGCAGTCTCCTGATAAGTCATAGCGAACTCCTCAACGTTCCCCGAAGTACCCCTTCGGGGGTCCCAATAAGGGACTTCAATCATATCCCAACGGATTTACTTGCTGGTTCATGATCAGGAATTAGGGTTAACACGCTATTAAACAACCCCTAAAAAGGGATAGCTGGCATGCGCGCGTGAAGGAGCCCCTTGTCATTTCCGTTCCCTGAGAATAAGTACCCATTTGTTCCTCCCTTGAATGAGGTACCAAGCGTCGTTTCCCTTGCCTGGGGGTACCCCAAATCACTCATGGATGATAGCGAGGCTATTAAACCCTAATTTTAGTGCGCCGCAACAGGAATTTTTTTCTCTCTGCACTTGTTGTTGGGGTACTTTTGGGTTACCCATCGACCTCATTTCCTCTTTTTGGGGAGCCGACATGGCAAGAACAGTTGCGGAATGGCAGATTACGGTCGATCGAGTGTTCGCCCGGTTCAAGGAGAATTATTTGAGCGTTTTGACGCTTGCCCCTTCTGATGCCAGGGCGGCTGTCGCGAAACTGAATGATATAAAAAAGGTGATGGTGTCGAGCGATCTCGGCAAGGCAGCATTTCGCCTCGATCGAAAAACTGCGACTCTTGAGCTGAGCTTGGCTGGGCTGAATCTCATCTGGGAAGCTGGGGAATCCAGAGATTTTCGTGACCTTGACATTGAAGATTTCTGCGAGACTGCGGTATCAATTTACCTGTTCCACGAAATGCAACACGTAGCACAGAGGATGGTGGATTTTGCCGATGTCCAGACGTTGAAGCAGACGGCTGGCCCTCACAAGCTGGGCGAACTCGATGTGATTGCCGATGCCGTCGCGGCGCAGATTTTCGCGACTCTGTATGCAGCAGATTTCGGCAATGATCGCAGGATCTATGCGTCTGCTTTTTTTAATGCGCTGCGGTTCATGATCGAATTTTGTTTCCCTGCCTTTGGCTTCCCTTTGGGAAAGAAGCACAAGGTCCAACGAGCCTTGGGAGTCGTCTTGATGGCTGTTCTCACAGAGCGAGCCATTCGGAATGGCGAGTGGGACGCGGAGTTTGATGCACCGCTTTATCCTGCTTTTTCGAAAAACTTCACTAAAATGGCCCTGCTCTCGTATGCCGGGAGCCCTTCTATTTCGATAGTGCAGTTTACCAAGTCCCTTAAAACAGGCTCCGTGAAAGAGATGCTCGAGTTGATTGACAGCGATCACATCGACAAGATTCTGGACCGCGCCCGGGAGTTGGTCTGAACTGCAGGCGAATTTACTGGCGCGCACACATGCATCTCTTTTGAGATCCAGCGTCTGCTGCCAGTCGGTTTCGAACAACTCGGCGGTTGGAATTTTATCGAGGTCGGTCCCCGCTTTCCGATTCACTCCATCCGCCATGTCTGTCCCGCCGAGATTCAAAACAGTACTGCCGGAAGACTCTTCCGGCACTGGGGCCGTCCATCGGTGCTGCGATCTTTAGCTGAAGGGGGCTGGCCATCAGCGCGCCGGGCAGGAAGGTGTTTGTACTGATAGGTTGGTGGCGCTCGGCCGTGTCGGCTTTGAGCTGTTCATGGTGCGGCGCCCAAGCGTATCGTACACCCAGCTTGGGGAGACACATCACATGCGCACCACATCAGACACCATCGCCTCTCTCGGCCTCGCCATCGGCGGCGCCTTCGGCCTTGCCGGCACCTTCGTCGCCAGCGCTCCGCTGCGCGAAACGCTCTGGACGATCGACGGCGCGGCGCTCGTGGTCGCCACCGCGCTGCTGACGATGAAATACCAGCGGCTGGGCAATGACTGCGTCGCTGCCGGGTTCCTGACCTTCCTGGCCGGAGAGACCCTGCTGATGGCGGGCAATGCGGCGGGGCTTGAGGCCAGCGTGCCTTCCTATGTCGGCGGCATCACGCTGTGGGCAGCAGCACTGGTCATGGTCAGCATGCCCAGGACATTTGCCCTGTGGATGCGGCTCACCGCGCTCGTGGCCGCCGTGCTGTTTGTCGTCTCGGCTTGCATGATCCTCTGGCGCGCGCCCTTGCTGCCGACCTCCGCGCCGTTGCCCGCCGCCGGCTATCCTTTCCTGGTGCTGACCTTTGTTGACTGGATCTGGACGCTGCTGAGGGCGGAGCGGTGAGCTTTTGTCCGCTTCCGTACCAAACGTCCGGCCTGGTTGATCGGGCATCAGCGGGGCGGTAGAAATTCCGGGCGGCGGACCTAGGTTCGCCAATGGCCGGCGCGGGCTCAGGCAACTGCCTCACCGGCATTCGCGCCGGCCATTTTCCACCCGCAGATGATCGCAGCGATCCACCGGCCAGCGCCGCACTTGAAGGAGCGCCGACGCTTCTTGCCTTCCCCCCCTTGTGGGGGAAGGTGGATCGGTGCGCAGCGCCGAGACGGATGAGGGGTGCGTGACGGAGTGAGGCGGTGAAGGTTCTGCTCTGGTTCAGATTCGTTTACTGTTGGCGTCTCGCCAAGCTGGAACACCCCTCATCCGTCTTGCCGCTTCGCGACAATCCACCTTCTCCCACAAGGGGAGAAGGTAAAGCGAACGTTGGCGCTTCAAGACTCAATCCACACCTTCTCGAAATGCTGTTCCAGCGCCTGGTGCTGTTCGCAGCCTTCGACGCCTTTGCGGTACGTCCGGTAGACCGAGCGCCAGTAGGGTTGGATGATGATGCCTGAATCGCGCAAATTCTGCTCGATCTTGGCCATGATCTCCTTGCGCGCCTTGGCGTCCGGCGTCGCCAGCGCCTTGTCGAGCAGCGTGTCGAATTCGGGATTGGCGTAGGCGCTCTCGTTCCAGGCGGCGCCGGATTTGTAGGCGAGCGCCAGCACCTGGACGCCGAGCGGGCGGCCGAGCCATTCGGTGCAGGAGAAGGGGTATTTGCTCCAGTCGTTCCAGAAAGTGGCGGCGGGCAGCACGGTGCGCTTGATCTTCAGGCCGGCGTCGCGCATCTGCGCGCCGATGGCGTCGCCGGCCTGAAG
>NZ_RZQI01000265.1:0-5866 GCF_003998335.1 Mesorhizobium sp. M7A.F.Ca.CA.002.05.1.1
GGCCAAGGCCGGTTCCGCCATGCATGACGCCGATGTTGATGGTGTTCATACCGAGCGGCAGCAATGGATGCGATTTCGCCCGCGTCCGGTCCAGCTCATACTGGCGCACGGCGGCGATGAAACGGGCGGCGATCTCGATGGCGTTGACGCCCGGCTCGAGCCGCTCCTTGTCGTGGCGCTGCGGATAGATCTCGTTGTAGCGCAGCGCCGAATGGGCGTTGCGCCCGCGGATCGTCACCCGCGCCCATTCAAGCCCGCCTTCGACCGGCAGGACATCACCCCAGGTCGGTTCGGCGACCAGCACCGCCTTGGCGAGCTTGCCCTTCTTCACCGCGTCCATGGCGCCGAAGCCGCCGGCTTCCTCGTCGACGACCGAGTGGATGGCGAGCCGGCCCTGCAGCGTGATGCCCGCCTTGCGGATCGCGCGCGCGGCGGCGATGCAGGCGGCGACGCCGCCCTTCATGTCGACGGCGCCACGGCCATAGAGGCGGCCATTGGTGATCTCGCCGCCGAACGGATCGACCGACCAATCCTTCATCGCGCCGACCGGCACGACGTCGATATGGCCGCACAGGATCAGGCTGCGATCCTCGTCTCCCGCCCATTCGCCGACCAGATTGGGCCGACCGGGCAAGACATCCCATTGCTCGGTCCTGAACCCGTCCTGCTTGAGGATCGGTTCGAGCAGCGCCTGGACATCCGCCTCGCGGTTGATCGCCGGATTGGGCTCGAATTTGGGGTTGACCGAAGGGATGCGGACCATGTCGCGGGTCAGCCCGATCAACCAGTCGCGATCGGTCTCGATCTCAGCCTGCACGGCATCGATGATGGTCTGGTTGTCGGGCATCGTCGCTTCCTTCTCTGCGTCGCGGCGCTTTGCATCGCTGCACTGGGCGCAACGACACTATTTCCTTGTGGTTTTGGATTTGGCGGCGTCGTCGGCCGATGACGACAGGGCGGTATCGAGCGTGACCGCATTGGCACTGCGGATCTTCTCGATGTCCTCGATGCGCTTGCGCACCCCGGCGCCGTGGCCTTCCAGCGCGTGGGCGAACACGGTTTCCATCTGGGCAACGGCCGTTGCCAGCGTGTCGAACGGCGAGTTGGCGTCGATCGCCGCGACCATGGTCAGGTCCGCTATGTCAGATATCGGCGACAGCCAGACATCGGTGAACAGCAGGATGGAGACGCCGCGCTCCTTGGCCTGCTGGGCAAAGCTCACCACGTCCGACTGATAGCGCCGGTAGTCGAACACGACGAGGAGGTCGCGCTTGCCAAGGTCGATCAACAGGTCGAAATCGGCGGGGCTCAACGAACCGATGTCGCGCACGCCGGAGCGGAACTGCAGGAGGTAGCCGGCCAGCATGGAGGCGATATGCCGGCTGAACCGGCCGCCCAGCAGCACGACCTGCCCCTTGCTCTCCAGCAGCAGGTTGACGGCGCGCGTGTAGGCCTGCACCGGCACTGCCGTGCGCGTGCGCTCCAGGCTGTCGGAAACCGAATGGAAATAGGCAAGTGCGGTGCCTTCGCTGGAGCCGCCCGGGCGCTTGGCCTCCATCATCAAAAGCGGCGAATGCAGCCTGGATTCAACTTCGGTGAGCAGGCGTGCCTGGAAATCGGCAAAGCCGACATAGCCAAGCTTGCTCATCAGCCGCGTCACGCTCGGGTCACTGACGCCAGCGCGCCGTGCCAGCCGGGTCGCGGTGCCCAGCCCCGACATCGGATAATCAGCGAGCAGGACCTGGACGATCTTCTCTTCCGCGGAGGTGAACGCCACGGTCGTATTGGCCAGTTCTTCGCGGATCGACATTGTCATCGCCCATCGCCGACGGAAAGACGATTATCTTACAATTTCACACATGTTTGTCAAATTTGGAACTTCTCTTACAGAGCCATCGAGAGTTCGGCATGACTTGCTATCCCATGGCAGCCAAGCCAGTCGTGCAACACATCCACGTCGGCTCGAACGAGGGCTGGCGTCTATTTGAAGCTGGCGATGGGCAGGAACTTGACCGCGGAACCGGTGAAGCGCCGGTGATCGGAGGTCCGTCCTCGCGGCTGGAATCCATCGAGATAGATGTGCTCCGGCGCTGTGCGGATGAGATTGGCGGCAATGACGGGCGCCGCAGGGCTAGCTCCGCCGGCGATGCCACGACCTGTCTCAATCGGCCGGGACAACGCTGCCGGCACGATGACCGCGGTGGCTTCGGGATCGAGATTTGGCTGGACACGGTCGGCCTTCGGGCTGGTCCTGACGCGATCTTCGGGCTTCGATTGGGCAACCGAGACCCGCTGGCCGGCCAACCCATTGTGGCCGTCATCGGCGTGGTTCAAGGCCAGCAAGGCAGCGACCGCATCGCCGGATTTGTCTGCTTCAAGCTGGCGCGTCGGGCTTTCCGGTCGCCATGTCGGCAACGGGATGTTGAACGCCACCATGTCCGGCGCGCCGCCCGCGGGACCGGCCGACTTGCCCGAGGGAATTTCAGCATCGGTTGCTGTTGGATTGGCCAGTTCGGCCCGCGCGGTGGAAGCGTTGGCTGCTGCAAGCGGCGCGAGTTGCGGGGTCGGAATGCTGGTCGTGGACCCGCTGCGCGGGGCGAAGGCTGGCAGCGGCACCGAGCCCGGCGCCATGGCCATGACGATCGCTTCAGGCGTCTTCCCCTCCGGTCCAATCGGCGATTCTTCGGCCCTATCGACGGAAGCCATCTGGATGTCGGCGCGCTGGGCATCCTGCGGCGGCACGATTGCGATGCCGGCGGGCCTGGGTTCAACGGACTTGGCCGGCTTGCGTGGCGCCGGCACCGCTTCGGCGACATCATCGGTCTCGTCCGCGCCGCGCCCACCCAGAAGCGTCGCCAGCAGGCCGCGCGCCGGCCTGCGTTGGCCGCCGTCGGCACTTGCCAGGTCGATGTTGGGCGTGCCGGCGCCCTTGCGCGACTTGTAGGCGGCAAACGCCTGCCCATAACCGGGCAGCGGTTTGCCGTCGCTCGGCACATGCAGCGTATTGCCGTTCGGGAATACCCTTGCGAGTTCCTGGCGGCTGATGCCCGGCCAATGCCGCACATTGCCGACATCCATATGTATGAAAGGCGAACCGGAGGTCGGGTAATAGCCTACGCCGCCGCCCTGCATCTTGAGGCCGATGTCGCGCAGCTTCTTCAGCGGCACATCCGGCAGGAAGAAGTCCATCGCGCGGCCAACCATGTGTTGGCTTTCCCGAGCCACGCCCTTCGAGCGGCTGCGCAGCATGGCGTTCGTCGCTGGCGACCGATAGGCGCTGACCACGTGGATATAGGCTCTCGAGCCGCTGGCGCGATAGGCCTGCCAGACAAGATCGAGCAGGCGCGGATCCATCTTCGTCGGTTCGTTGCGACGCCAGTCGCGCAGCATGAGATTGATCTTCTTCAATCCCGCCGGATCATAGCGCCCATTGCGCTTGAAGACGATTTCAGCCTTCTCGCCCGTATGGAGATGTTGAATCTTCAAAGCACGCGTCTCCGCGAACGCGCCGGTGACACACAGGCAAAGGAACGCTGCGATGATGGCAGGCAGTGTCCAAAGACGGGAAGCACGGGGGGCGTTTTGCACGTTTTCGCTCACGTTCATGCCTTGCACGTTCTTTTGTTTCGGGCGATTTCAGGTTCCCGCCCAGATGAAGAGCCTTTCAGCCCTCTTCCTGACAAGCATGGACTTGACCGACGCAGACAGGCGTCCATGCCACAACACGTCATGTTGATGAACAGCATCTTGGTTAACGAATCGTGTCGCTTCCGAGAACGCGTTTCGGCTGGAGTTGCCTGTGGCAGCCATTTTCTGGAGCAATGCACGGCTGATGAGGTCCGCCAGCACGACGGCCGCGCCGTTCCCATGTAGCCGCCTCGCCCTCGCAAATGCAGAGAACGAATGTGCGGCAACAAGGATGTTGGAAACTGGTGCTGCGAGAGAGGATTGAACTCTCGACCTCTCCCTTACCAAGGGAGTGCTCTACCACTGAGCTACCGCAGCCGCTGATGGCGGGGCTTCTGCCATATCGAACCGGCAAGCGCAAGGCCAAGCGCAACGCTTCTGTGAAAGCCTTTGCCGGATAGCTTTTAATGACATGGCAGTGCCACAATGTTGGCTATCCCTGAACAGCAAGCTGGTGGGTCGCCGGCGGGGACGGGGCGATGGACGACAAGGCAATTCCAGTGAAAAAGGATGGTCCACCGAAAAACAGCGCAACAATCCGCAAGGATCGGCTGGCCGAGCAATTGCGCGCCAATCTGCAGAAGCGCAAGGCGCAGTCACGCTCGCGGCGGACCGGCGATGCCGACGAGCGGCCGGACGGGCTCGCTGCATCGAAGGAAATACAAAAAGATTAACTCAAATCGGCCACTCTTGGCCCGGGGTGGGCGAAATCCCATTTCTTGAACCAGCGTAATTCTTGAACCAGATTGGCCAATGGTCTAGACGGGCCGCTACTCAAACGATTGAACCGGCCCTTTTTGGCCGAGAGGGACGTTCTTCCATGGATCGCATCAGAATTGTCGGGGGCAACAAGCTCTCCGGAAGCATTCCGATCTCGGGCGCGAAAAACGCGGCGCTGCCTTTGATGATCGCCTCGCTTTTGACCGACGACACGCTGACGCTGGAAAACGTGCCGCATCTGGCCGATGTCGAGCAACTGATCCGCATCCTGGGCAACCACGGCGTCGATTATTCGGTCAATGGCCGCCGCGAGAAGCAGAATGAGGGCTATTCGCGCACCATCAACTTCTCCGCCCGCAACATCGTCGACACCACAGCGCCCTACGAACTGGTGTCGAAGATGCGCGCCTCGTTCTGGGTGATCGGCCCGCTGCTGGCCCGCATGGGCGAAGCCAAAGTGTCGCTGCCGGGCGGTTGCGCCATCGGCACGCGGCCGGTCGATCTGTTCCTCGAGGGCCTGCAGGCGCTGGGCGCCGATATCGACGTCGACACCGGCTATGTCATCGCCAAGACAAGGAATGGCCGGCTTGTCGGCAACCGCTACATCTTCCCGAAAGTCTCGGTCGGCGCCACCCATGTGCTGATGATGGCCGCGGCGCTCGCCAAGGGCGAGACGGTGCTGGAAAATGCGGCTTGCGAGCCCGAGATCGTCAACCTCGCCGAGTGCCTCAACGCCATGGGCGCGAAGATTTCCGGCGCCGGCACGCCAACCATCACCATCGACGGCGTCGAATCGCTGTCGGGTGCGCGCGTGCGCGTCATCCCCGACCGCATCGAGACCGGCACCTATGCCATGGCCGTCGCCATGACCGGCGGCGACGTCGTGCTCGAAGGCGCGCGGCCGGACCTGCTGCAGACGGCACTGGACGTGATCGCCCAGACGGGTGCGGAGATCACCCCGACCAATTCCGGCATTCGTGTGAGGCGCAACGGCGCCGGCATTTCGCCGGTCGACGTGACGACAGCGCCGTTTCCGGCCTTCCCGACCGATTTGCAGGCGCAGTTCATGGGCCTGATGACGATGGCCAAGGGCAAGTCGCGGATCACCGAGACGATCTTCGAGAACCGCTTCATGCATGTGCAGGAACTGGCGCGGCTCGGCGCTCATATCACGCTTTCGGGCCAGACGGCGATCGTCGACGGCGTGCCGAAACTGAAGGGCGCGCCGGTCATGGCAACCGATCTTCGCGCCTCGGTGTCGCTGGTCATCGCCGGCCTGGCGGCGGAAGGCGAGACCACGGTCAACCGCGTCTACCATCTCGACCGCGGCTTCGAGCGGCTGGAAGAAAAGCTGTCCAACTGCGGCGCGGTGATCGAACGGATTTCGGCGTAGCCCGCGACCTCGGCTCCTCTCCAGCAACGCAGGAGATTGGCGAGATCCTTCGCGGCAGCGTCCTTC